>JAHBSN010000008.1 GCA_019639095.1 Actinomycetota bacterium | reverse complement strand
CTGCCCCACCAGGCCAGCCGTGAGACCCAGATCGCCATGGGCGAGCGCCTGCGCGCCGCGCAGGGCTGGGGTGCCTGGCCGGCCTGCTCCCGCAAGCTCGGCCTGCGCTGAGCTCCGGCCCCGTCGGGCCGGCTCCTGCTCTGCACCACGACCCCCGGCCTGGCCGGGGGTCGTGCCGCGTCCGAGGTCGACGTGACGTGCGGCACATCGAGGGGTCGGTTGTGGGAACATGGGGGCCGACCCGATCGAGGAGGTACCCATGCAGGTCAGCATCTTGTTGCAGGCCAAGGGCTCCGAGGTGGTCACCGTCGGGCCCGACGCGCCCACCGCCGAGGTGGTGGGCGTCCTCGCCGAGCGCCGCATCGGCGCGGTGGTGGTGTCGGGCGACGGTCGCCACGTCGACGGCGTGCTCTCCGAGCGCGATGTGGTCACCGCCCTGGCCGGCCACGGCGCCGACGCGCTCGCCGAACCGGCCCGGCGGTGGATGAGCAGCCCCGCCGTCACCTGCGAGCCCGACACCACCGTCGAGTGGCTGATGGCCACCATGACCGAGCGGCGGGTGCGGCACGTGCCCGTCCTCGTCGACGGCGAGCTCGCCGGCCTGGTGAGCATCGGCGACGTCGTGAAGGACCACGTCTCGGCGCTGGAGGCCGAGACCCAGGTGCTGCACGACTACATCGCCAACCCCTACTGATCGCGGTCGGGCACCACGAGCGCCGCCCGCGCCACCTTGCCGAGGGCGGTGCGGGGGAGGGCCTCCACCAGCACGAGCCGCCGAGGTGCGGCGTAGGCGGGGAGGCGGGCCCGCACGTGGTTCCGCAGGTGCTCGAGCGTGGGCGGGTCGACGTGGGGCACCGGGACCACCACGGCCACCACCGCCGACCCCCAGGCCGGGTCGGGGCGGCCGAGCACCGCCACCTCGGCCACCGCTGGGTGGGTGGCGAGCACCGCTTCCACCGTGGCCGGCCACACGTTCTCGCCGCCGGTCACGATGAGGTCGTCGGCCCGGCCGTGCACCACGAGGCGACCGTCGTCGTCCCACGCGCCGAGGTCGCCGGTGGCGAGCCATCCGTCGGCGCCAGCAACCGGCACGGTGGTGCCGTCGTCGGCTCGGAGGCCGCGGGCGAGCGTGGGGCCGGCGATCGAGATCGTCCCGTCGTCGGCCACGCGGACGGCCACGCCCGGCAGCGGCACGCCGTCGTAGACCACGCCGCCGCCGGTCTCGGTGAGGCCGTAGGTGCGGACCACGTTGGCCGGTCGGTCGGTCGGGTCGGCCGAGCCGCCGAGCACCACCCACCGGAAGGGCTCGGGATCGATCCGGTCCAGCGCCGTGGGCACCAGCGAGACGAGCGTGGTGCCGCGCTCGGCGGGGGCGGTGGCCACATCGGCGGCGTCGAACCCCGGCACCACGTCCACCGGCGTGTCGGTCACGATCGAGCGCAGCACCACGCCGAGCCCGCCGAGGTGGGCGAGGGGGAGGCAGGCGAGCCAGCGGTCGGTGGCGGGATCGACGCCGAGGTGCTGGTGCACCGCCCAGGCGTGGGCGGCAACCCCGGTGTGGGTGTGCACCACCAGCTTGGGGGCGCCGGTCGATCCGCTCGACGCCACCACGACGGCGTCGTCGTCGGCCACCGGCGGCGCGGCGCGCTCCCACGTGGTGGGACCCGACGCCTCGACCACGGCATGGGGGCGGGCGGCGTCGAGGAGCTGGCGGCGGGCCGGCTGCGGGAGGCGCTGGTCGAGCGGGAACACGGCGTCGCCGCCGTCCCACGCCTGCTGGAGGGCGCGCACGAAGGCCGGACCGCCGGGGAGGTCGAGGGCCACGAGCTCGCGCACCGTCCCAGCCTGGCACCCGGCCGGGCGGCGGCCTGGAGTGGGGTGGCCGGAGGTCCGGGCGGCAGACTCGTCGACGTGGAGCGCAGTCGTTGAACATCTGGGTGGCCGGGGCGCGGCCCCGCACCCTCCCCGCCGCGGTCGTGCCGGTGGCGGTCGGCACCGCGTGCGCGGTGGGCGAGGTGCCCGGCGGGCTCATCTGGTGGCGGGCGGCCGCGGCCATGGTGGTGGCCCTCGCCCTGCAGGTGGCCACCAACTACGCCAACGACTACAGCGACGGCGTGCGCGGCACCGACGCCGACGACAAGCGGGTGGGACCGGTGCGCCTGGTGGGCCAGGGGCTCGCGTCGCCGAGCGCCGTGAAGAAGGCGGCGTTCGCCGCGTTCGGGGTGGCCGGGCTGGTGGGCGCGGCGCTGGCGGTGGCGGTGGGGCCCGAGCTGTTCGCGGTGGGCGCGGCCGCCATCGCCGCCGGCTGGTTCTACACCGGGGGGCCGCGGCCCTACGGCTACGCCGGGCTGGGCGAGGCGTTCGTGTTCGTGTTCTTCGGCGTGGTGGCCACCGCGGGGTCGGCCTACGTGCAGACGGGGGAGCTATCTGGGCTGGCGCTCGGCGCCTCGGTGCCGGTGGGCCTGCTCGCCACGGCGCTGCTCGTGGTCAACAACCTGCGCGACATCCCGGGCGACACCGAGGTGGGCAAGCGCACCCTCGCCGTGCGCCTCGGAGACCGCCGCACCCGGTTCCTCTACACGGCGCTGCTGGTGCTGCCCTTCGTGTGCGTGCCGCTGGTGGCCGGGATCGGCGAGCGCCCGGCGGCCGCCCTGGCGCTGGGCGCGGTGCTCCTCGGGCGCCAGCCCGTGGTCGACGTCCTCACCGGCGCACGCGGCCCGGCGCTGATCCCCGTGCTCGGTGCCACCGGCCGCGTGCAACTCGCCTTCGGCGCGCTGTTCGCCCTGGGCCTCGCCCTCTCCGCCTGACCCTCCACGGCACCGCGCCGCCGGCGACCCACCCCTGCCTGCGTCGCCGGCGGACTCGCCGCCGACGACGTTGGCGCAGAATCTGCGCAGATTCTGTGCGATGTCCGGTCGGGGCGATAGGTCGCGTTCTCGGGGGCGGCGGCGACCGAGGTGTGTGCGCTGCTGGTCGTCCAGCAACCGGTTGCGCACCCACGTCGGGAGCGGGCCGCAGAATCTGCGCAGATTCGTTGCGACGTGGCGGGGTGGTCAGCGGGGGAGGGCGGTCACGAAGGTGCGGACCTCGGCGGCGAACGCGGCGGGGTCCTGGAGGTGGGCGGCGTGGCCGCAGCCGTCGAGCAGCACCACCCGCGCCGGGCCGGCCGAGCCGGCGGCGAGTCGTTCGGCGAGGGCGGCGAACTTGGCGTCGCGTGCGCCGGCGCAGGCCAGCAGCGGCGCCTCGATCGATCCGAGCTCGTCCCACCACGGCGGATCCATCGTCCCCGTCCCGGCGAGGCGAAGCGACGACGCCAGGCCGGCCGGCGAGTTGGCGAGCCGGGCGGCGCGGTCGGCCGGGTCGGGTCGGAGCCCGTCGAAGAGCGGCTGGGCGAACCACTCCCGGAGGAACCGGGGCAGGCCGTCGTCCACGATGCGATCGGCGAGCGCCCCGTCGGCGTCCCGGCGGGCGGCACGCTCGGCGGGGTCGTCGATCCCCGCCGTGGCGCCCAGCAGGACCAGGCCGTCCACGAGGTCGGGGTGGTCGAGCGCCAGTCGTAGCGCCACCCGCCCGCCGAGGGAGTAGCCGACGTAGGTGGCGTGGCCTCCGGCCTCGCCGAGCAGTCGGGCGGCGAGCGGGAGGTCGGCGGCGATCTCGCTCGAGCCGCCGTGGCCCGGCAGGTCCACGGCCACCACCTGGTGGTCCCGCACGAGCTCGGCCACCACCGGCATCCAGGCGACGTGGGTCTGGGTGAAGCCGTGGACCAGGACCACGCGCGGACCGGACTCGCCGGCGTGCACCTGGTGGAGCGGGGGCGGTGCGCCCTTCGCGTCGGCCGGCTCCATGGCCGCATGCTCGCACGCCGGGGTGCACGGCGCCCTCGGCGGCTGCTCAGATGGTCCGGTGAGCGACCCCACCGATCCGTCGGATCCCATCGCCGATGCCAGCGTCACGGTCACAGCCACCTTCTGCGCCACGCTCGTCGACGAGTGGGTGCGGTCCGGCGTGACCGATGCCGTGGTGGCGCCCGGGTCGCGGTCCACCCCGCTCGCCCTCGCGCTGGCGTCTCGGCCCGAGCTGCGCGTCCACGTGCACCTCGACGAGCGCGCCGCCGGCTTCGTGGCCCTCGGGCTCGGACTGGCGTCGGGGCGCCCGGCGGTGGTGCTCACCACGAGCGGGACGGCGGCCGTCGAGCTGCACCCCGCCGTGGTCGAGGCGCACCAGGCCGGCGTCGCGATGCTGGCCGTCACCGCCGACCGGCCACCGGAGCTGTTCGACGTGGGCGCGCCGCAGACGGTGGACCAGCTCCACCTCTTCGGCCGCAGCGTGCGCTGGTTCGCCGCGCCCGGTCCGCCGTCGACGGAGGCGGCGGGCTCGTGGCGGTCGCTCGCGGCTCGCGCCGTGCTGGAGGCCACCGAACACCCCACGGGTCCCGGGCCGGTCCACCTCGACCTCTCCTTCCGCGAGCCCCTGGTGGGAGCGCCCGGTCCGCTGCCCGAGGGCCGACCCGACGGGGCGCCCTGGCACCGCGCGGGTGGGCATCGCGTGGCGGTCGACCGGCTCGGCACCTCCCTCCTCACCGAGCTGCTCGACGCCGATCGCGGGGTGATCGTGGCCGGCGCCGACGCCGGCGACCCCGGGGCGGTGGTCGCCCTGGCCGCCGCCACCGGGTGGCCGGTCCTCGCCGACCCCCGATCGGGGTGCCGGCTCGACCACCCGTCGGTGGTGGCCCACGCCGATGCCCTGCTCCGCCACGAGTCCACCGCGACCGCCCTGCGGCCCGACGTGGTGCTCCGGCTGGGCGCGCCGCCCGCCTCCAAGGTCGTGGGCGCCTGGCTGGCCGGGAGCCGGGCTCGCCAGGTGGCGGTCGACGCGCACGGCCGTTGGTTCGACGCCGACCGCACCGCGCACCACGTGCTGCACGCCGACCCGACCGCCGTTGTGACCGCGCTGGCCCGCCTGGTGGCCCGACCGGCCTCCGACCCGTGGGCTGGTCGGTGGTCGGCGGCGGAGCGGGCGGCGTCGGCCGCGGTCGACGAGGTGCTCGCGGGCCACCCCGAGCCCACCGAGCCGGCGGTGGCGCGCCGCCTGCTCGCTGCCCTGCCCGCCGGGTCGACGCTCGTGGCCTCCTCGTCGATGCCGGTGCGCGACCTGGAGTGGTTCGGTGGTCGCCACCCCGGGGTGCGGGTGCTGGCCAACCGCGGCGCCAACGGGATCGACGGCGTGGTGTCCACCGCCGTCGGGGCCGCCCTCGCCGCTCGGGGCACGGGGTCGCCCACCGCGGTGCTCGTGGGCGACGTGGCGTTCCTGCACGACGCCAACGCGCTGCTCGGCCTGCTCGCCCGCGACGTCGACCTCGCCATCGTGGTGGTGGACAACGACGGGGGCGGGATCTTCTCGTTCCTCCCGCAGGCCGACCTGCTCGCCGCCGACCGGTTCGAGCAGCTCTTCGGCACGCCCCACGGCGTCGACCTCGGCCTGGTGGCCGCAGCCCACGGCCTGGTCACGATCGAGCCGGCCGGCGCCGCCGACGTCGACACCGCGCTGCGCGCCGCGGTGGCCGGCGGGGTGCAGGTGGTGCGGGTCCGCACCGATCGGGCGGCCAACGTCGAGGTGCACGCCGAGCTCCACGCTGCCGTGGCCGCCGCACTCGAGGCGCTGCCCGCCGGTTGATCCCGACGGCTTCTCCTTGCACGAGCTGCCCCAGCCGCCTGCGCGGGGCATCGGGTGCGGGGAGGAGGAGCGTGGGGTCAGGGGCGCACGATGGCGTTGAGCATGGCCTGGAGCTTGGCCCGGGTCTCGATGAGCTCGGTGGGCGGGTCGGAGTCGCCGACGATGCCGTTGCCGCCCACCAGCCGGGCGCGGTGGCCCGAGATGTCGGCGCCACGGATGCCCACCGCCCACTGCCCGTTGCCGGCGGCGTTCACCCAGCCCACGGCCCCGGCGTAGCGCCCGCGGTCGAACCCCTCGAGCTCGGCGATGAGGTCGAGCGCCGCCTGGCGCGGCCGGCCGCACACCGCGGGCGTGGGATGGAGCGCCTCCACGAGCTCGAGCACCGACGCCGGCGGGTGCGAGAGTCGCCCTTCGACCGAGGTGGCGAGGTGGGCGACGTTCGCCAGGGCGACCACCGACGGCTCGGGCTCGTAGTCGACGTAGGAGGAGAAGGCGAGCAGCCCGTCGTGCACGGCGTCGATGGTCACCTGGTGCTCGTGGCGGTAGGTGGGGGAGGCGAGCAGGTTGGCGGCCAGGCGGGCGTCGGCGGCCGGGTCGCCGCGCCGGGGCGCGGTGCCGGCCATGGGCTGGGCCCGCACGACGTCGCCGGTCCGGCCGACGAGCAGCTCGGGGCTGGCGCCGCAGTAGCCGTCGACGAGGTAGAGGAAGCAGTCCGGGAACGCCTGGCCCAATCGGGTGAGCACCGTGGCCACCGGGATGGGGGCGTCGGCGGTGACCACCACCTCCCGGGCGAGGACCACCTTGTCGAGCGCGCCGGCGCGGATGCGCTCGGTGGCGGTGGCCACGGCGTCGGTCCACTCGGCGGGAGGTCGGGTGGCCCGCACCTCGAACGAGCTCGGCCCGGGCCGGGTCCCGGGGGCCACGGCCTCGGCCAGGGCGACCTCGAGCAGCTCGAGGGGATCGGGGTCGGGGTCCTCGGCCGGCGTGACGGTGGTGATCCACCGGGTGCCGTCGGGGTCTCGGGCCACGAGCAGCTCCGGCACCACGAGCTCGGCCGGGGCGCCGGGCAGGAACGGCAGCGCGCCGAAGGCCACCGGTCCGGTGCCGGGCTGGTCGGCCGCCGTGGGCGGACCGTCGGTGGCGATGCCGGCGAGGCCGGCGAGGGCCTCGTTGCGGGGGAGTCGGGCGGCCACGCCCCGTCCCCCGAACCCGATCCGGTTGCGGGCGAACAGCACGCCGTGGTCGCCCGCCACCGCGCCGAGGTCGACGTCGCGGTCGAGCCGGGCGGTGCGGGCGCGCAGGGCCGGCGAGCCGGTCATGCGCGGGTGGCGGTGATCAGCTGGGCGATCCCGGTGGAGAGCAGGCGGCGGTGGACGTCGGTGAACCCGGCGTCGGCGAGCATCGCCAGCATCTCCTCCGGCTCGGGCAGGTAGGCCACCGAGCGCGGGAGGTAGCGATAGGCCGAGGCGTCCGACAGCAGCCCGCCGATGCGGGGGACCACCGACCCGAAGTAGATGCCGTGGCCCCACCGCAGCACCGGGTTGGCCGGCTCGGCCACCTCGAGCAGGGCGATGCGACCGGTAGGGCGGACCACCCGGCCCAGCTCGGCGAAGAACGGCGCCAGCTCCACGAAGTTGCGCAGGGCGAACCCGCAGGTGACACCGTCGACGCTGGCGTCGGGCACCGGGAGGCGCAGGGCGTCGGCCTGGCAGAGGGGCACCTCGGTTCGGGCGGCGGCCAGCATCCCGAACGAGAGGTCCATGCCCACCGGCCGCAGGCCGGCGTCGGCGAGGCCCCGGCACAGGTCACCGGTGCCGCACGCCAGGTCGAGGACCGTGGACGCCTGCGGGAGGCGCAGGTCGGCGATGGTGCGCTTGCGCCAGCCGACGTCCATGCGGAACGTCATCACCCGGTTCACGAGGTCGTAGCGCGGGGCGATGGCGTCGAACATCGACCGCACCGCCTCCACCTTCTCCGGGCCGGTGGGGAGCGGTTCGGTCTCGGTGCGGGCCATGGACCCCGAGCGTACGGGGCGCCGGTAGCGTCGGCGCCCGTGCCCGCCCGCTCCCTGGTCCTGCTCCCGCCGTCGGAGGGCAAGGCGCCGGGGGGATCGGGTCCGCCCTGGGCGCCCGGCACCATGGCCGTGGCCGAGCTCGACGACGCCCGTCGACAGGTGCTCGCCGCGCTCGGCCGGCGCCACCCGGCCACCACCGAGCCCACGCTGCCGGCGATCGAGCGCTACACCGGGGTGCTCTACCGCGAGCTCGACGCCGCCTCGTTGCGCGGGGCGGCCCGCACGCGCCTGCGGCGGGACGTGCGCATCGTCTCGGGCCTCTGGGGCCTGGTGGCCCCGGCGGACCCGATCCCCGACTATCGGCTGAAGATGAGCGCGAGCGTGGCCCCGCTCGGCCGCCTGTCCACGTGGTGGCGTCCGCAGATCACCGCCGCGCTGGCGCCCCGTGTCCGCGGGGCGGTGGTGTGGGACCTGCTGCCCAACGAGCACGCTGCCGCCGTCGACTGGAGCGCCCTGGCCCCGCGCCGACGGGTGACGGTGCGCTTCGTGGACGCGGAGGACCGCACCGTGTCGCACTGGAACAAGCTGCTCAAGGGCTCGATCGTGCGCTGGCTGGCCGAGACGGGCAATCGGGACCCCTTCGCGCTCGAGGGGCTCGAGCACCCCCACGGCTACCGGCTCGACTCGGCGGCCACGGTGGACCACGGCACCACGGTGGCCCTGGTGCTGCGCGCGCCCGGCTGACGCTGCTCCTGCGGCCCGCCCGCTCACCTCAACGTTGCGCCGCCGCTGCCGACGGGAGGGCCGACGCAGGCAAGAGGGCACATGTTTCTGTACGAGCTGGCACTGGAACTCGAGGAGAAGTCGGGCGACCTGGCCGACCGCGCCCGCCAGATGGGCATCCCCGGCGCCATGCCCAGCACCGAGCTGACCCACGCCCAGGTGCTCGCCCTCCGCGGCGAGGGTCCGATGCCAGGGGGCACCGAGTCGCCCACCGGGGGACCGGCGCCGCTGGCGTGGGGTGCCACCCCGCCCGTGACCGCGCCAGCCGCCCAGCCGGCGCCGACCGAGGATCCGGCGGCCAAGCGGCGCCTCGGGCGCGCGGTGACCACCCAGATCGCGATCGACATGGAGAACCTGCGCCCCCGGCGCCGGCCGAGCCTGCGCCTCGGATCCACGATGGTGGTGGCGGTGGTGGGCGTGGCGGCCGTGGCGCTGCTCGCCTACATGACCGTGAACATGGGCAGCCTCGAGGACAAGAAGGCGGAGCTGGCGGCCTCCACGGCCCGGGCCGAGGCCGAGACCAAGGCGGCGGCGGCCGAGAGCGTGGCGGCGGCCGCGGTGGGCGGCGAGGCACCGGCGGCGCCCAAGGCGCCCACCTCCGCGCAGTCCGCCGCGGGCATCTCCGACGCCGCCGGGTTCTGCACCAGCGCGGCGATGGCGGGGACCTGGATGGCCGACGTGGCCGGCAAGGCCACCGCCGGTGGGCTCGGCGACGGCGGCAGCGGCCTCCCGCAGATGCTGCGCGACCGGCCGCTGGAGCTCGACGGCGCCCTCGACTCGCTGGCGGCCTCCACGTCCGGCGGGCTCCACGAGGACGCGGTGCAGCTCGGCACGGTCTTCCGCGCCATGCGCGACGGCGTGCTCGGCGCGCCGACGCCGGCCGAGGTCGACGTGGCCGCGGCCGCCGGGCTGGCCCAGCTCCAGGTGCCGGCCACCCAGGCCGCCGTGGCCCACGTGGAGTCGGTGCGCGCCGCCTCCTGCAGCTGATCCGGTCGGGTGGGCCCGCGCCACATCCAGCCGTCCTCGCGCTCCGTCCTCGCCTGGCATGCTCGGCACCGTGGACGAGCCCGCCCGTGACCACTGGTTCGAGGACCTCGCCGACCACCTCGGCGGGGCGTACCTCCGCTACTCCTTCACGAAGGGGACCGAGCAGGAGGTGGGCTTCCTGGTCGATGCGCTCGGCCTGGAGCCGGGCATGCGGGTCCTCGACGTGGGCTGCGGCCCCGGTCGCCACGCCCACGCGCTCGGGCGGCGGGGGATCGAGGTGCACGGCGTCGACATCAGCGCCCGCTTCGTGGAGCTCGCCCGCCGCGACGCGCCCGACGGCGTCACCTTCGAGCGCCTCGATGCCCGCCGGCTCCCGTTCGATGCCGAGTTCGACGCCGCCATCTCCCTCTGCCAGGGCGCGTTCGGCCTGGCCGACGGTGGCCCGGGTGCCGACACGCCGCTCGATCCCGACGGGGTGGTGCTCGACGGCATCGCCGCCGCCCTCCGCCCGGGTGCGCCGCTGGCGGTGAGCGCGTTCAGCGCCTACTTCCAGGTGCAGTGGCTCGACGCCGAGCGAGGCTCGTTCGACGCCGAGCGGGGGGTGAACCACGAGCGCACCGAGATCCGCGACGAGGCCGGGTCGGTCGCCGAGGTCGACCTCTGGACCACGTGCTTCACCCCGCGGGAGCTCCGGCTCCTGGCGACGCGCTCCGGCCTCGTGGTGGACCACCTCTGGTCGGTCCGACCGGGGGAGTACGGCCCGAACCGACCCGACCTGGACCACGAGGAGCTGCTGCTGGTGGGGCACCGCCCGGCCTGAGGCGGTGTGCGGGTTCGTCGGGCCTTGGGCGCCCGGCGACGTCGGTGGTACCTTCGTGTCCTCTGTGCGCGCTGTTGGCGCGCACCGTCCCATCCACCGATCCCATCCATCCGAGAAGAGACCTTCCCTTGTCCGACCAGACGATCACCGCTCCCACCGAAGAGAACCCCGAGGCCACCGGCCCCGAGGCCTACGTCCCCCGACAGATCACCTCCAACGACCTCGACGTCAGCTTCGAGGACGCCATCGCCGGCACGTTGGTCAGCGTCGAGGACGGCCAGATCGTGGAGGGCACGGTCGTGAAGGTCGACAAGGACGAGGTCCTGCTCGACATCGGCTACAAGTCCGAGGGCGTGATCCCCAGCCGGGAGCTGTCGATCCGCAACGACGTCGACCCGGCCGAGGTGGTCAGCCTCGGCGAGCTCATCGAGGCCCTCGTCCTCACCAAGGAGGACAAGGACGGCCGCCTGGTCCTGTCGAAGAAGCGGGCCCAGTACGAGCGGGCCTGGGGCGACATCGAGCGCAAGAAGGACGAGGACGGCGTGGTCTCCGGCCCGGTGATCGAGGTCGTCAAGGGCGGCCTGATCCTCGACATCGGCCTGCGCGGCTTCCTGCCCGCCTCGCTGGTGGAGCTGCGCCGGGTGCGCGACCTCGCCCCGTACGTGGGCCGCACGCTCGAGGCCAAGATCATCGAGCTCGACAAGAACCGCAACAACGTGGTGCTGTCGCGCCGGGCCTGGCTCGAGGAGACCCAGAAGGAGCAGCGCGAGGAGTTCCTCGAGAACCTCAAGCCCGGCGAGATCCGCTCCGGCGTCGTGTCGAGCGTGGTCAACTTCGGTGCCTTCGTGGACCTCGGCGGCATGGACGGCCTGGTGCACGTGTCCGAGCTGTCCTGGAAGCACGTCGACCACCCCGGCTCGGTCGTGGCGGTGGGCGACGAGATCACCGTGCAGGTCCTCGAGGTCGACCTCGACCGCGAGCGCATCAGCCTCTCGCTCAAGGCCACCCAGCAGGATCCGTGGCAGGAGTTCGCCAGCAGCCACCGCGTGGGCGAGCTGGTCTACGGCCGGGTCACCAAGCTGGTGCCGTTCGGCTCCTTCGTCCAGGTGGGCGACGGCATCGAGGGCCTCGTGCACATCTCGGAGATGTCGGCGCACCACGTCGACCTGCCCGAGCAGGTGGTCACCCCTGGTGAGGAGCTGTGGGTGAAGATCATCGACCTCGACCTGCAGCGCCGCCGGATCAGCCTGTCGATCAAGCAGGCCGCCGAGGGCGGCGTGGTGTCCGCCGAGTACCAGGAGCACTTCGGCGAGCACGCCTACGACGACGAGGGCAACTACATCGGCGGCGACTCGTCCGAGGCGCAGGAGGCCTGGGCCGAGTACTACGCCGAGCACCCCGAGGCACTCGAGGCCGGCACCGAGGCGGCCGCCGAGGGCGAGGCTGCGGTGGCCGAGGCCACCGACGCCGAGGCCCCCGAGGCCTGATCGCCGCGGGCCCCACGGCCCGCCGAGACCGTCACGATGCCCCGCCCGCACGGGCGGGGCATCGTCGCGCCCGGCCAGAAATCGCGCCGAAACCCTTGTGCGCGCCGCCCCGACGGCCGAAGGGGAACCCGTCGCCAGACGGCTCCACCGGGAGCCGATCGCAGAAGCAAGGGGTTCCTCGGTGAGCCAACGCCGGACACTCATCCTCGTCGCCGCCATCGCCATCGGCGCCCTCGCGTCGTTCCTCGTGTGGAACTACGTGAACGGCGTCCAGGACGAGGCCTTCGACAACGCCGAACAGGTGCCCGTGTACCTGGTCAAGCAGAACGTGGCCCGGGGCACCTCGGGCATCGAGGCCCAGGCGTACATCGCCAAGGAGAACATCCCGCGGAAGTTCAAGCCCGGGAACGCCATCGCCAGCATCGAGGACATCTCGGGCAAGGTGGCGGTGAACGACCTGGTGCCGAACCAGGTGGTGGTGTCCGACATGTTCGTCGACGCCTCCGACCCGGCAGCACGGGCGTCGTTCTCCGAGCGGCTCACCAAGATCCGCAACGAGGACCAGGTGGCCATCAGCCTGAGCGTCGACCAGGTGCGCGGCGTGGCCGGCTTGGTCCGCCCCGGTGACTTCGTCAACATCCTGCTCGCCAACCAGGCGTCGACGGGCGACGACACCAACGCCAACCCGGCGGCGGCCCAGCAGGTCGACTTCAAGGCCCGGTACCTGTACCAGAAGGCGCAGGTGCTCGCCGTCGGCCAGGACGCCCTGCCCCAGGCGGGTGCGGCCGCTCCCGCCGGCACCGACACCGAGACGACCGCCCCCACCGAGAACGCGGGCCTGATCACCCTGATCGTGCCGGCCAAGGCCGCCCAGTACGTGGCTTCGGTCGACCCGACCTCGATCTACCTGGTCCTGGTGGCCCGGGACTACAAGCCGGTCCCGCAGGCGCCCATCGAGCTCAGCGACCTCCTCCCCGCCGAGGACGCCGGTCAGCTCACCCCCTACGGCAAGGACGGGCCCGACAGCTCGGAGTGAGGCGTCCGCCATCCCTCAGCGGCAATCCATCCCCAACGACAGGTCCGAAAGCCCACCATGAGCGAGTATCTTCGGGCTGACGAATGGTCGGCCCCCCCACCGAACCCGACAGGATCGATGTCGAACTTCACCGCAGCCGAACCGAACGCGCCGCTGGTGGTGGTCGAGGCCGATCCCTCGGTGCGGAGCCGGTTGGCCATGCAGCTCGGCGAGCGAGCCATCCCGCTGGCCGACCTCAACGGCGTCGAGGAGCGCTACCTCGACTCCCCGCTGCTGGTGGTGCTCGGCCCGAGCTGCTCGCGCTCGCCGGGGATGAGCGGGGCCGAGGCGCTGCTGGCGCACCGGCCTGACGTGGGGGCGATCCTGATCGCCGACGACCTCTCCACCGACCTCTTCCAGCGGGCCATCCGCATCGGCGTCCGGGACGTCCTCGGTGCCCCGGTGGACACCGGCCAGCTCAACGAGGCCGTCCGCCGGGTCGACCAGACCCTGTACTCCGCGCTCTCCGGGGCCCGTTCCATGGGCATGCCCATGGGCGAGGACGAGCCCGCCGAGGGCGGCCGGGTCATCACCGTCTTCTCCACCAAGGGGGGCGCCGGCAAGTCGGTGCTGGCCACCAATCTGGGCGTCATCCTGTCTCAGCGCTCCGACAAGCCGGTGGCCCTGGTGGACGCCGATCTGCAGTTCGGCGACATCGCGGTGATGCTCAAGCTCGCCCCCCAGCACACCATCGTCGATGCCGTGAGCTCGTTCGAGCGCCTCGACGTCGGCTTCCTCGAGAGCCTGCTCGCCACGCACCAGCCGTCGGGTCTCAAGGTCCTGCCCGCCCCGCTCGAGCCCGCGTTCGCCGACCAGATCGGCGCCGACCAGATGCACCACATCATCGGGCTGCTGCGGTCGTTCTGCTCGTACGTGGTGGTGGACACGCCCGCCTACTTCAACGAGGTCGTGCTCGGCCTCATCGAGGACAGCGACGACGTGCTGCTCGTGGCGGGCATGGACATCCCGAACATCAAGAACGTGAAGATCGGCCTGCAGACCCTGCGGCTGCTCAACACGCCGATGCAGAAGATCCACCTGATCCTCAACCGGGCGAACTCCAAGGTGAAGCTCGAGGTGAGCGAGGTGGAGCGCACCCTCCAGGTGAAGGCCGACGCCCTGATCCCGAGCGACATCGTGGTGCCGCAATCGGTGAACAAGGGCACGCCCGTGGTGCTCGACGCGCCCCGCTCGGCCATCGCCAAGAGCCTCGAGCAGCTGGCCGACCGCTTCGCGCCGGCCACCGCCGGCAAGAAGAAGGGCTGGCGCTGACCCGGTCCTGACGAGCCGGCGCCCCCGGGCGGCCGGCTCGGAGGGCCGCTTCGGCGCGTCCGGAGGCGGGGGAGCGGCGTCGGTCGCAGGTGTTGGCGGCTTTCGCTCAATGCCCGGCGCCCAGGGCCGATAGCTACGTGTGTCCCTCTACAAGCGCCTCCACGAACAGCAGGGCAACGGCTCCGGACCCGTGACCAAGCGTCGGGACCCGGTGCTCGATGAGCTCCGCCAGAAGATCCACCACCACCTGATCGACGAGCTCGGTCCGATCCTCTACGACAAGCGGTTGTCCGAGGACGACCTGCGGCGTCGGGTGCAGGACCAGCTGCAGTCGGCCCTCGCCGTCGAGCGGGCCCCGCTGTCGGCCGCCGACAAGGCGCAGCTGATCCAGGACGTCTCCGACGACATCCTGGGCTACGGGCCCATCGACCGGCTCCTCAAGGACGACGACATCACCGAGGTCATGTGCAACGGCCCCGACATGGTGTTCGTCGAGCGCAAGGGCAAGGTCGAGAAGGCCAACGCCACCTTCGTCGACGAGACGCACCTGCGTCGGATCATCGACAAGATCGTGGGCCAGGTGGGCCGTCGCATCGACGAGGCCCAGCCCCTCTGCGACGCCCGCCTCCCCGACGGCTCCCGCGTGAACGCGGTGATCCACCCCCTCGCCATCGGCGGGCCCTTCCTCACCATCCGGAAGTTCTCCAAGGACCCGTACCAGATCGACGACCTGATCCGGTTCGGCACCCTGAACGCCGCGTCGGCCCGCTTCCTGCAGGCCATGGTGGTGGGTCGGCTCAACATCATCATCTCCGGCGGTACCGGCACCGGTAAGACGACGGCCCTCAACGTCATGTCGTCGTTCATCCCCGGCGACGAGCGCATCGTCACGGTGGAGGACGCGAAGGAGCTCCAGCTCCACCAGGAGCACGTGCTCTCGATGGAGGCCCGGCCGCCGAACATCGAGGGCAAGGGCCAGATCACGATCCGCGACCTCGTCAAGAACTGCCTCCGCATGCGGCCCGACCGCATCGTGGTGGGCGAGTGTCGTGCCGGCGAGGCCCTCGACATGCTCCAGGCCATGAACACCGGCCACGACGGGTCGCTCACCACCGTCCACGCCAACAGCCCCCGGGACACCCTCGCCCGTCTGGAGACGCTGGTCCTCATGGCCGGCTTCGACCTGCCGGTGCGGGCCATCCGGGAGCAGATGGCGTCGGCCATCGACTGCGTGGTGCAGCTCACCCGCCTCCGGGACGGCTCCCGCCGCATCACCCACATCACCGAGATCCAGGGCATGGAGGGTGACGTGATCACCACCCAGGACGTGTTCCTGTTCGACTTCGGCATGGGCGTGGACGAGCACGGTCGCTACCGCGGCCACCTGAAGGCCACCGGCGTCCGGCCCAAGTTCGCCGAGAAGCTCGCCGACCAGGGGATCCGCCTCGGACCGGAGGTGTTCCAGCCCGAGGCGTTCGCCAAGCGTGCGGCGGGTGCGTGGTGATCCGGCTCAAGGCGCTCCACCTGCTCCTCGCCGTGGTGGTGGCGGCCCTGGCCGCCCTCGTCCTGGCGCCGGCGGCGTCGGGCCAGAGCCAGGGCGGCGAGCTCGCCGTGCGCGGCATCGACGGCACCGACCAGAAGGCCGTGAAGGTCACGTTCCTGTGGACCGGTGCGCCCGACGCGCTGAAGAACCTGACCATCCGTGAGGACGGCGTGGCCAAGAAGGTCGACTCCCTGACCGACCTGCGCAAGACCGAGACCCGCCTCGCCACCGTGTTCGTGGTCGACACCTCGGGCTCGATGGCCGACGACGGTGCCCTCACCCGGGCCAAGGCCGGCATCGCCAAGATGGCCGCGGAGCTCCCCGAGGGCGACCAGATGGCCATCGTGAGCTTCACCAACGAGGCCACGGTGGAGTCGCCCTTCACCGACGACGTCGACCAGCTGACCGAGGCGCTCGACGCGATGGCCGCGCCCCGCGACGGTCGCACCGCCCTCTACGACGGCATCCGGCTCGGCACCTCGCTGTTCGACAGCCGCCCGAAGCTCCAGCACAACCTCGTGCTGGTGACCGACGGCGCCGACGACGTCTCCGAGGCCGACCTGGCCGCCACCCGGGCCTCGATGGTGAGCTCCGGTGCCGCCCTCTTCGCCGTCGACCTCACCCACGTGGGCCAGACCGACGTGAACGCCATCCAGTCGATCATCGATCGCACCGGTGGCGCCATGTTCCACGGCGAGAGCGAGAAGGAGGTGGCCGACGCCTTCACGTCGCTGTCCACCACCATGCGCAGCCAGTTCGTGGCGTCCTACGCGTCCACCAAGGACCAGGGCTCGGTCAACGTGAGCGTGGGCGTCGGCGGGGTGACCCGGGACGCCTCCTACGTGGTGGGCACCAAGGCCGAGGGGGCCGCCACCACCAAGGCGGTCAGCGCCGACAAGGCGTTCGGGCCGCAGTGGATGCGCTCCACGCTCGGCGCCGTGCTGGCCTTCGTGCTGGTGGGCGTGGCCGTGGGCCTCGGTGCCTACGCCTTCGCCGCCCTGGCCTCGAAGGACGAGAGCGGCCTGAACGTGATGCTGCGGGTCTACGACGAGGGCGGTAGCTCCGACGAGGACGACGACGGCGCCCTGGCCCAGACCGCGCTGCTCCAGCGGGCGGTCGAGATCACCGAGGACTTCGCCGAGCGCCAGGGCTTCCTGGTGAAGGTGGAGCTCATGCTCGAGCGGGCCGACCTGCCCCTGCGGGCGGCCGAGGCGCTGTTCTTCTACGTCGCCGCCGTGGTGGTGGTGTTCGTGGGCGCCGTGTTCGGTCTGGGCCTGGTTCCCGGCATCCTGCTCACCGTCGTGGCCGGCATGGTCCCGGTGGCGGCGGTGAACTTCATCGCCGGTCGCCGGGGCAAGAAGTTCGTGGCCCAGCTGCCCGACACCCTGAACCTGCTGTCGGGCTCGCTCCGGGCCGGCTACTCGCTCATGCAGGGCGTGGAGGCCGTGTCCCAGGAGGTCGAGGAGCCCATGGGCAAGGAGCTGCGCCGGGTGGTCACCGAGGCACGCCTGGGCCGGGAGATCGAGGACTCGATGGACGCCGTGGCCGAGCGCATGGACAGCCCGGACTTCGGCTGGGCCGTCATGGCGGTCCGGATCCAGCGGGAGGTGGGCGGCAACCTGTCGGAGCTGCTGCTCACCGTGGCCGACACCATGGTGCAGCGCGACCGCCTCCGCCGGGACGTCTCGGCGCTCACCGCCGAGGGCAAGATCTCGGCGATCATCCTCGGCCTGCTGCCGATCGGCCTCGGCCTGTTCATGTGGATGTCGAACCCGGAGTACATGGCGCCGCTGAGCGGCACGACCATGGGACAGGTGCTGCTCGGCGTGGCGGGCGTGACCGCCTCGATCGGCTTCCTGTGGATGAAGAAGATCATCAACATCGAGATCTGAGGACGACCTGATGCTGCTGCTCGCACTCGCACTGATCGCCACCGCCATCGGCGTGGGCATCTACACCGTCGCCTCGAGCGCGGACGAGAAGGCCACCGTCCGGGCGTCGCTGCGCCAGCTCGAGGGCTACGAGGTCGACAACGTGCGCGACCAGGAGCTGCTCGCTCCGATGCGCGATCGCACGATCGCCCCCGTCCTCAACAAGCTGACCTCGATCGGCAACCGGTACACGCCCGACGGCTACGTCGAGAAGATCCGCGACAAGCTCGTGGCGAGCGGCAACAACTCGCCCGACGCCGTGGACCGGTTCGTGGCCATCAAGGTGGTGGGCGTCGCGCTGGCGCCGGTCATGGTGATCCTGGTGTTCGGCATCCTGCACATGAAGGGCATGTCGGCGCTGATCGTGGCCGGCCTGCTCGTGGCGGTGCTGATCTTCGGTCCCGACGCCATCCTCAACCGCCGCGTGGAGGAGCGTCAGCACGAGATCCGCACGAAGCTCGCCGACGTCATGGACCTCCTGGTCATCAGCGTGGAGGCCGGCCTCGGCTTCGAGCAGGCGCTGGACCGGGTGGTCGGCTCGGTGCCCGGCCCGCTCACCCAGGAGTTCGGCCGCATGCTCGGCGAGGTCCGGGCCGGTTCGAGCCGGGCCGACGCCATGCGCGCGATGGAACGCCGCTGCGACGTGCCCGAGCTGCGGTCCTTCGTGCTCGCCATCCTCCAGGCCGACACCTTCGGCGTGTCGATCGGCCGGGTGCTGCGGGCCCAGGCCGACGAGATGCGCATCAAGCGCCGTCAGATGGCCCAGGAGCGGGCCCAGAAGGCGCCGGTGAAGATGATGATCCCGATGGTGTTCTGCGTGTTCCCCGCCCTGTTCGTGGTGGTGATCGGGCCGGCCATCATCAACATCTCGACGGTGATGTGACGGTAATGTCCGACCTGATCACCGTGGACGACGCACCCGCCAAGGCCGTCACGGCCGATCAGGTCCCGGCCGCCGCGGCCACCGTCGACCACGAGGCCCGAGCCGAGGCCGACGAGCCCCCGCCATCCGCCCCCGAAGAGGCCCTGGGGTGGCGCGACCGCCTCCGACGCCCGTCCATCGAGGGCGTGCTGGTGCTGATCCTGGTGCTCGTGGGCGTCCGCATCGGCCTGGCGCCGCTCCAGGACAACTCCTTCCTCACGCACCTGGCCACCGGCCGGATCATCTTCGACACCGGCTCGATCCCGAGCGCCGACCCGTACTCCTTCACCGCCCACGGCCACGAGTGGACCGTCCAGAGCTGGGGCGCCAGCGTGATCTACGCCGGGGCCGAGCGCACCGTGGGCTTGGTGGGCATCCGCATCGTGAACGCCGTGGCGGCGGTGGCCCTGGTGCTGGTGCTGTGGCGCCTCACCAGGCCCGCCCGCACCCTCGTGCCGCGGGTGCTGGTGGCCGGGATCATCGTGTGCATGGGCACCGGCCTGTGGGTGGAGCGCCCCCTCCTCTTCGGGGCGCTCGGCCTGGCGCTCGTGATGCTCGCCGCCGAGGACGGACTCGACCCCCGCTGGCTCGTGCCCACCATGTGGCTGTGGGTGAACATCCACGGCAGCTTCCCGTTCGGGCCGGGCGTGCTCGGGCTGCTGGCGGCGGGCCGTTGGATCGACGACCGGACGCCACCGATGGTGGAGCTCCGGGCCCTCGCGTGGGCCACGCTCGGCACCGCCCTCGGCGCCATCGGCCCGCTCGGCCCCAAGCTGCTCGTGTTCCCCCTCCAGCTGCTGTCCAAGCGAGAGGCCTTCGAGGGCGTGGCCGAGTGGGAGCCGCCGAGCTGGCACCGGGGCGTGGAGCTGTTCTTCGCCGCCCAGCTGATCCTGCTGGTGGTGGCCATCGTCGTGCGGCACCGCCGGTGGCGGGCGATCCTGCCCACGGTGGTCTTCGGCCTCGCCGCCGTCACCAGCACGCGCAACATCCTCCAGGCCTCGATCGTGTTCACCCCGCTGCTCGCCGCCGGGCTGGCCGGTCTCGGCACCCTCGACGGCACCCGACGCCCCCGGCTCATCCGCCCGGTGTTCCAGGCCACGGCCCTGCTGGTGGTGCTGGCCGCCGTGTTCGGCCTGGCCGGGCCGAACACCGCCATGGCGCCCTACCCCGAGGACGCCGCCCGCTGGATGCGCCAGCACGGCGAGCTCGGACTCGACGACCGGGTGGTCACCCACGACTACGTGGGCAACTGGCTCGAGTACCGGTACGGGCCCGACGAGGTGCGCACCTACTTCGACGACCGGGTCGACATGTACCCCATCGAGGTCATCCAGCAGTACACGGCGCTGAACAAGAAGCGCGGGGGAGACACCCGGGAGTACGACCGGATCCTCTCCGACGTGGGGGCCACCGCCGTGCTGTGGACCCGGGACAGCGACCTCGGCCGCTACGTGAGCCGCTCGGACCGATGGCGGGTGGTGTTCGAGGACGAGAAGTGGGTGGTTGCGCTACCCGCGGGATCGGAATGAGGCCGACGGCCCATGTAGCCGCACGCCCCGAGCGCCGATGAACCAGTAGGGGTTCTGGCCAGGAGGGCTGAGCGTTGCACCACCACCACAGGCACACACCACGGCGGATCCGCAAGGACGAGCGAGGTGCCGGCCTCGTGGAGTACGCCCTGCTGCTGGCGCTGATCGCCACCATCGTCTTCAGCGCGGTCGCGTTCTTCGGCACGTCCACGGGCGGCGGCTTCGGCAAGTCGGCCTGCTCGATCAAGGTCGCCTACGGCGACGGCGGGACCTGCAACTGATCTGAGCCAACAGGTCCACCCGCCCCGCACGGCGGGGGTGGAGGGAAGGTCGATGAGGTGGGCTCGGCCCACCTCATCGCCGCGTCTGGCCGCCGTCGATGGGCGGGACTAGCGGAGGCGGACGATGCCCATGCGCACCGCCTGGAGCACGGCCTGGGTGCGATCCCGGGCGTCGAGCTTGTGGTAGATCGACGCCAGGTGGTTCTTGACCGTCTTCTGGCTGATGAAGAGCTGTTCGGCCACCTCGGGGGTGGAGCAGCCGTCGGCGATGAGCTGGAGGACCTCCACCTCCCGCTTGGTCACCACCTGGTCGGACTCCTCGGCGGGCTCCGGGTCGATCCGGCGCACCTCGTCGAGCATGGCGCCGGCCAGCTCGGGCGAGAGCGCCTCGTCGCCGGCGGCCACGCGGATGGCCCCGGCGATCTCGTCGGTGGAGCAGTCCTTCACGAGGTAGCCCACGGCCCCGGCCCTGAGCGCATCGGACACCACCGACTCGTCGGCGTGCATCGTGAGCATGACCACGCGGATCTCGGGGTTGCTGGCCTGGAGGCGGCGCGTGGCCTCGATGCCGCCCACGTCGGGCATGGTCACGTCCATGAGCACCACGTCGGGCCGCAGGTCGGTCGCCAGGCGCACCGCCTCGTCGCCGTCGGACGCCTCGTCCACCACGTCGAACCCCTCCTCGGTGAGGGTCCGACGGAGGCTCTCCCGCAGCATGCGGTGGTCGTCGGCGAGCAGCAGTCGGATGGTCACGGCGCAGCTCCTCGTGGACGATTCGACCGGTTTTCCCACCGGATCGCTGGTCATCCTGGCACAGCCCGCCCGCCGCCCGGAGGATCTGCGGGCGGTTCGACCGGCAAACGACCTCAGAGTGTGGTGATCTCGCAGCGGACGGTGGTGCCGACGCCGCTCACGCCGGTCACGTCGAGGCTCGCGCCGATGCTGGCCGCCCGCTCTCGCATGCCGAGGATGCCGTAGCTGTCGAGGCGGCCGGCGCGGCCCTCGGGGAAGCCGACGCCGTCGTCGACCACCAGCAGCAGGGCGTGGCGGCCGTCGCAGCGCCAGGTGACGGTGACCTTGTGCGCCTGGGCGTGGCGCTCCACGTTGGTGATCGCCTCCTGCGCGATCCGCCAGAGCTCGCGCTCCTGCAGCAGCGGGAGCCGGCCGGTGCTCGTCGCGACCAGCTTCACCTCGAGGTCGCTGCGGGTGCGCACCCGGTCGAGGAAGCCCTGGAGGATGGCCCCCACGTCCTGGCTGTCGGTCACGTCGGTGCGCAGGTCGTAGAGGGTGTCGCGCACCTCGCCCACCACGCCGCGCACGTCGTTGCGGAGCTGGCCGAGCTGCTTGGTGACCGAGGAGCCCTTGGCGTCGGCCTTCACGATGCGGTCGAGCTCGAAGGCCAGGTAGGCGAGCGACTGGCCGATGCGGTCGTGGAGGTCCCGGGCGATGCGGGTGCGCTCCTCGTCGGCGCCCACGGTGCGCAGCCGGGCGAACCAGCGGGCGTTGTCGATGGCGAGCGCGGCCGGCTCCACGAACCCGTCGAGCAGCTCCTGGTCGCGCAGGCGGAAGTGGTCCCGATGGCGGTGCTCCAGGGCCACGAGCCCCACGGTGGAGTCCCGGGCGGGGAGGGCGGCGTAGAGGCCCGAGCTCATCTCCGCCCACAGCCCCGGCCCGTCGATCAGCAGCTCGGTCACGTTGACGGGGTGGCGGACCTCCACCGCCTCGCGCACGGGCGCCGGCAGCTCGTCGAGGCCGTAGGTGGGGGCGGGGCGAACGCCGTCCCAGCGGGCCACCACCCAGGTCTGGTCGGTCTCGTCGAGCATCAGCACGGCGGCGGCGTCGTAGTCGAAGAGGTCCTTGAGCCGGCTGATCGTGGTGTCGAGCGCCTCCTCCAGGTCGAGGCTCGCCGGCAGCGTCTGGGCCACGCGGTGCAGCGAGTAGAGGAGCAGGTTGGCGTCGGCCAGGCGGCCGAGGCGGTCCAGCGCCAGGCTGTGCTGGCGGTCGGCCTCGCCGGTGACCCGCCGGGCGTATCCGGCGATCAGGGCCACCAGGATCAGCTCCACCGTCCACTGCGTGGCCGTTCGCAGGTCGGACAGGTCGGCCGAGGGGCGGATGAGGAACGGGATCGACACCGCCATGGCCGAGGTGATGCTCACGCGGAGGGCGAACCCGAAGCCGCGGGCGAATCCGGCCACCATCACCGCGGTGATGAGGGCGAACACGAACGGCGACTCCCAGTAGCCGGTGGCCACCACCGCCACCACGTGGAAGCCGACCTCGAGCAGGACGCGGACGATGCTGTTGAGGTCGTCGACGAAGCGCACGGGGCGCACGATCCGGAAGACGTTGTACGCCACCACGACCGCGCACCACGCCACCACGTCCCATTCCTGGTTGGCGAAGAACGGGCTGGCCAGCGCCACCGAGATGGCGGTGGTGCCGCCGCGGATGCCGAGGATGGCGGGGCGGAACGCGGCCACCTGGTCCCGGCTGGGCGGGGTCAGGTCGACCTCGCCGCCGGGGGGCGGGAAGCCGGAGGGCCCATCGGGCGGGGCGGAGGTGGCCGTCGCCATGCTGCGAGGTTACGGCGACACGCACGGTGCTGGTGGGACGGGGCGGTAGCTTCTCGCCGTGCTGTTGATCGGGCTCACCGGAGGGATCGGGTCGGGGAAGTCGTCGGTGTCGGCGCGCCTCGCCGAGCGGGGCGCGGTGGTGATCGACGCCGACGCGATCGTGCGCGAGGTGCAGGCGCCCGGCACCCCCGTGCTGGCCGCCATGGTCGAGCGGTTCGGGCCGGGGATCCTGGCCGACGACGGCTCGCTCGACCGCCAGGCGGTGGCCGACGTGGTCTTCACCGACGCCGAGGCCCTGGCCGACCTCAACGCCATCGTCCACCCCGCGGTGGGCGCCGAGATCGCCCGTCGGCTCGAGGCCGAGGCGGCCACGGACCACGTGGTGGTGCTCGACGTACCGCTGCTGGTGGAGTCGGGTCGATCGGACCTCGTGGGGATGATCGTGGTCGACGTCGACCCGGCCGTGGCCGTCGAGCGCCTCGTGGCCCACCGCGGGTTCCGGGCCGACGACGCCTGGGCCCGCATCGCCAAGCAGGTCTCGCGCGAGGACCGCCTCGCCAAGGCCGACCTCGTCGTCGACAACAGCGGCACCCTGGCCGACCTCGACGCCCAGGTCGAGCGGGCGTGGGCGTGGATCGAGGGCCTGCGCGCCTCGGCGTAGCTACCAGGTGCCGGGCCGGGGCGGGTCCCACGCGGCGGTGTCCAGGCGGGTCCGGCCGAAGCCCACCTGGTCGTTCCACAGCTCGTTGCGGAACGCCACCACCCCCTCGCGGTGGCGACTCGTGACCTCCACCGAACCCCGAGACGCCGGCACGACGGCCCAGAGCTCGCCGGCCAGCTCGAACTGGTCGGCGTACAGGCCGGTGCAGTCGGTGGCGCGCACCACGAAGCCGGGACCGCCGGCGGACACCTTGGCCGCCCGGTCGGGACCGAAGCGGATCGTGGGCCGGGTGCCCTCGCGCCAGGGGCGGCCCCGGCCGGTGGGGTAGGTGATGCGCACGTCGCGCAGCACCACGCTGGCGCTCTCGGACGGGAAGGCGTCGATCAGGACCGGCCCCATGTGCTCGGCGTGGGCCTGGAGGTAGCCGCCGTTCCAGCGCAGGCCGGCCTCGGGCGCCACCGTGGCGATGCGGCCGGACTGCTCGGAGTTGCCGTCTCGCACCTGCACCTGCGCGGTGGAGCCCACCACCAGGTCGGTGCCGCACCGGTTGAACTGCGGGTTGTCGAGCACCGTGGAGGCCGACGTGCGCAGGCCCTCGGCCAGGTCGTCGAACAGGCAGTCGGTGAGCTGGCCCCAGACCGACTGGGTGTTGTCGATGCGCACGCCCGTGGTGCCCTCGCGGCCGCCGCCGGCGAAGGTGCAGCGCAGGATCGAGAACTGGTCGTTGTTGCCGTTGTCGCCGGTGAACGCGATGGCGGCGTCGAGGCGGCCCTGGTCGGTGCCGGCCTCGGCCCAGGTCCACGGACCCAGGTGGCAGTCCGACACCACGAGCTGGGCGTTCGTGCCCTGCTGGTCCTGCGCCGCGCCCTGGAACTCGATGCCGGCCGACGGCGGGCGCTCGTCGTGGCCCTCGAACCGGATGCGACCGACCAGCACGCCCTTGGAGTCGCGGACCCGGATCATCGGCCGGCCCGGCGGGCCGGCCCACCGAAGCACGGTGCCCTGGCCGCCCTTGGTCGGCGGGTGGCCCACGCCCTGGCCCTCGATGCTGCCCGAGAACCGCTGGAGCTCGAGGGTGTCCCCCAGGAGGAAGACGCCGGGCGGCAGCACGATGCGGGCGCCGGCCACCCCCTCGTCGGGCCGGAGCTGGTCGAAGATGGCCTGCAGCGCGGCGTGGTCGTCGGCCACCCCGTCGCCCACCACGCTCGGCAGGGTGGTGGGGTCGGGCCTGGTGCCGGCCGGCCTCGGGGCGGTGGTGCTGGTGGCGCCGGTTCTGGCGGCCGGATCGGTGGTGGTGCTCGCGGCGGGCTTCGCTTGCGGTTCGGCATCGGACGAGCAGGCCACGAGGATGACGGGTGCCGCCGCGGCGGCGCCCGCCGCCCCCGCCAGGAAGCGTCGCCGGGTGACCGACGGGTCCGGCGACCGCTGGTGCTCGCCGCCCGAGTCGTCGTCCATGGCCCGCCCAGCATACGGACGGTGGTCCATGCCGCCCGCCCGCCCGGCCTCGCTCCGGGGGGTGCGGCCGGGCCGGTCTCGCTTCTTGTGCCCGTGTTCGCCGCTGGGGGCGACTGTGGGCACAAGAACGGGTGGGCCGGCCCGCTGGTTCGCTTCTTGTGCCCGTGTTCGCCGCCGGTGACCACTACGGGCACAAGAACGGCCGGGAGGCCGGGCCGGCGGTCACGGTCGTCCGATACCTTCCCGGGCGTCGGGTCGGCACCGGCGTCGACGGCAGGGGAGGGCTGGCGTGGGAACCGTGGTACCGGAGGACTTCCCGTTGTCCTCGCTGGCCAACGAGGCCGAGCGACGGGTGGTGGAGGCGTTCCGAGACCGGCTGGGCGACCGCTGGCTCGTGCTCCCGACCGTGCAGCTCCGCACCGATCAGCGCGACTACGAGATCGACGTGGTGCTGCTCCACGAGGAGCTCGGACTCGTGGTCATCGAGGTCAAGGGGCACCGGGTCGAGGTTCGAGACGGCCTGTGGCGCCACCAGGGCCGGCCGATGGAGCCGCAGCCGATGGACCAGGCCCGCCGGAACGCCTACGCGCTCCGAGACCGACTGATCCAGGAGCGGCCCGATCTCGATGGCTTCCGGACCACCTACGGCGTGGCCCTCCCCAACACCGCCGCGTACGACGGCCAACTTCCCATCGACACCATTCGAGAGCAGATCCTGACCGCACCGGAGATCGACGATCCGATGGCGGCCATCGAGACCCTTGCGCTGGCCCGGTGGACGAGCCGGCCGCTCACGGCAGGCGATGTCGAGGCGATCGTCGCCATCCTCCGTCCCGACCTCGAGTTCCGGTGGGACCCGACGGCCCGCCACCGCGCGTCGCGCGACCGGCTCGACGAGCTGTGCGCCACCCAGGTCCAGGCACTCGAGCGGCTGGACGTGAACCGCCGGGTCGTGGCGCTCGGTCGGGCCGGCACGGGCAAGACGCGGCTCGCCACCACGTGGGCGAACCGGGCCTTCGCCAGGGGCGAGCGGGTGCTGCTCACCTGCTACAACGAGCCGCTCGCGGCCCGGGTGGCGGAGCAGCTGGTGGACGACGAGTCGTTGCGGGTGGGTCCCTTCCTCCGGCTGGCGCTCGGCCTGGAGGGCATGGCCCCGCTCGAGGTGCCGGCCGATGCCGACCACGAGTGGTGGACCGTGACCGCGGTCGGGCACCTCCACGCCCACTGGCACCGGATCGTGGAGCGCTTCGACACGATCGTGGTCGACGAGGCCCAGGACTTCAGCCCGGCGTGGCTCGCCCAGCTCGAGGCCCTGCTCGACCCCGATGGTCCCCGCCGGATCCTGCTGGCCGCGGATCCCGCCCAGGAGCTCTACACCCGTGGCTTCCAGGTGCCGGCCGTCGACGACGGCTGGACCCGCTGCGAGCTGGTCAGCAACTGCCGCAACTCCCACCGCATCGCGTCGCTCCTGCGCCGCGCGCTGGGCGGCGCCGCCGCGCCGGCGGTCGCCCCCGAAGGTTCCCCCGTGCGGTTCGTGCCGCTCGCGTTCCGGTACGACCTGCCGGTGCTGGTCCGGGGCGAGCTCGAACGGCTCGTCCAGGTGGAGGGGCTCCCGGCGAGCGACGTCGCGGTCCTCACGTTCTCCAGCCAGACCCGCGACCAGCTGGTGGCGGAGCTCGACCTGCGGCGTTGGGAGGGACGTGACACCGGGATCCTGTGCGAGAACGTGCACCGGGTGAAGGGCCTCGAGGCCGACACGGTGATCCTCGCCACCGACGCCGACGAGGTGCCCGACGACCTGCTCTACGTCGGCATCAGCCGCGCCGTCTCCGAGCTCGTGATCGTGGCCCCACCACCTGTCGGTACCCGGCTCAAGCTCCTCGTGCCGTAGGTCTGTCGGACCCCCTCGGTAGGGTCAGCACAGGCCGTGCGCCCGATGGGTGGCACAAGCTCGAGCAGGCCGGCTCCGCGCATCCAGCACCACCACGTGGAGGCCGCCATGGCGATCACCGAGGAATCCCGCCAAGATCTGTTCCAGCTGTTCGAGACCACCTACGGGCGAGAAGGAGCGCTGTTGATCATGGACTTCCTCCCTCCGGTCGGCTGGGCCGACGTCGCCACCAAGCACGACCTGGAGATGCAGACCGAGCTGCTCACGCGGGACATGAAGTCGGTTCGGCAGGAAGCAGCATCAGGCATCGGCAGCCTCCGTCAGGAGTTGGAGCGCACCGCAGAGGTTCTCGGACGAGACATCGAAGGGGCGAAGCACGAGCTGCGGGCAGAGATCGCCCAGCTCGAGGTGCGGCTGCTCACAGCGTTCGGGTCGTTCCGAGACGAGGTGCACGCCGAGCGGCGGGCGATGTCGCGTGCGGTGATCCTGGCGTTGGTGGTGGCGCTCATCAGCATGGTGGTCTCCACCGTCGGTCTCGGCTGAGGTTGGAAGGCCGATGGGCAAGGACAACCGTGCGCGCCGCGCCGCGAAGACGAAGGCCCGTGCCGCCGCCGAGGCTCGCAAGCGCGCTGGTGGCCCTTCGTCGGGCCGGGCCGGCCCCAGCGATCCCGGCCCGCGCTCCGGCGGCGCCGGATGGCGGCCGTTCGATGCGCCGCCCGAGCCGCCTCCGTGGTCGGACGATCCCGTGCAGGAGGCGGTGGATCGCCTGCGTGCCGCCGTGTTCGTCCACATGGACGGCCGAAAGCAGGGCGGCGAGTTCGCCGCAGCCCGGGCATGCCCTCCCAGCTCGATGCGCATGGCGATCGAGACCATGCTGCTCACGGGTGTGGGCATGGCGTGGTCGTGCGGCTGGCAGCCGGCCGAACTCCATCGTCAGGCCAAGCGCGGGTGCGACGACGCCAAGGCCACCCGGTTGATCCACCTGGCGATCGCGGCGGACCATGCCAACCGCCGCGCGGCCACGCTCGATCCGCGCTGGATGGCGCAGGTCGACCAGCTCGGATTGCCCAAGACGAACGGCCGCCCCGGCTTCGTCGGGCGCTGGGCCGACGAGCAGCAGCTGGACCACCACCTGGTCCTGCGAGCCGGGGTAGACGCCATGGTCAACCTGTGCGGCATACCCACCCTCGAACCGATCCTCCCACCGCCGGGCAGCGATCGTGCCGCCTTCCAGGCGGCGTCATCCACCAAGGGTGCCGATGCCGACCCGGTGCTCGAGCGCATCCGTGCCCTGCTCGCCAAGGCGGAGTCGACGCCCTACGAGGCCGAGGCGTCGGCGCTCACGGCCAAGGCGCAGGAGCTCATGACCAGGCACGCCATCGACGCGGCCGCGGTCGCTGCACGCGGCGGCGTCACCACCGAGGCCCCGGTGGTGGTCAGGCTCCCGGTGGATTCGCCGTACGCCGATGCCAAGTCGCTCCTCCTCCAGTTCGTGGCGGAGGCAAACCGGTGCCGGGCCATCGCCCACGGAGGCCTGGGGCTGTCGGCGGTGATCGGGTTCGCGGACGACGTCGCCGCAACCGAGCTGCTCTTCACCTCGCTGCTTCTCCAGGCGCAGGGTGCCCTGGCGGCGGCGGCGAAGGCCGCCCCACCGGGAACGCGGGTGCGCAGCCAGTCCTACCGATCGGCGTTCCTGCTCGCCTACGCCCAGCGCATCGGTGATCGCCTCGATGAGGCCAACCGCGCGGTGCTGCGCGCCGCTGAGGAGGAGCTCGGGGCGTCGTTCCTTCCGGTGCTGCGCACTCAGGCCGACGCCGTGGACGACTTCGTAGCGGATCGGTACGGCGACCTCGTGAGCTCGCACGTGCGAGGTGGATGGGACGCCGCCGGCTGGGCGAGCGGCACGAAGGCGGCTGACGATGCTCGCCTCACCAGTGGCGACCTGCCCGGAGGAGCCTGAGGTCGGTCGCCCGACCGGCTGTCACACCCCCTCCGTACACTCCGGGGATGGCCAAGCCCGCGAACCGCTTCGAGGTCGTCTCACCGTTCGGACCTGCCGGAGACCAGCCCAAGGCGATCGCCTCGTTGGCCGAGGGGATCGAGGGCGGCGAGCGCTTCCAGACGCTGCTCGGCATCACGGGTTCCGGCAAGAGCGCCACGATGGCGTGGACCATCGAACAGGTGCAGCGGCCCACGCTGGTGCTGGCGCCCAACAAGTCGCTGGCGGCCCAGCTGGCGAGCGAGTTCCGGGAGTTCTTCCCGAACAACAAGGTCGAGTACTTCGTCAGCTACTACGACTACTACCAGCCCGAGGCCTACATGGCGGCCTCGGACACCTACATCGAGAAGGACTCGTCGGTGAACGACGAGATCGATCGGCTCCGCCACTCGGCCACCGCCTCGCTGCTCACCCGGCGGGACACCATCGTGGTGGCCTCGGTGTCGTGCATCTACGGGTTGGGCTCGCCTGAGGAGTACCGGGACAATCTCCTGCACCTCAGCGTGGGGGAGGAGATCGACCAGCGCCAGGTGCTGCGCAAGCTGGTCGACCTGCGCTACGACCGCAACGACATGAACCTCACCCGCGCCAAGTTCCGGGTGCGGGGAGACGTGATCGAGCTCCATCCGGCGTACGACGAGAACCCGGTGCGGGTCGAGCTCTTCGGCGACGAGGTCGAGCGCATCGTGGTGGTCGATCCGCTCACCGGCGAGACCGTCCGCACCCAGGACGAGCTGCTGGTCCTCCCGGCCACGCACTACGTGGCGGGGGAGGAGCGGATGACCAAGGCCATCGCCCGGATCGAGAAGGAGCTCCAGGAGCGCCTGGCCTACTTCGAGGCCGAGGGCAAGCTGCTCGAGGCCCAGCGCCTGCGCATGCGCACCCAGTACGACCTCGAGATGATGCAGGAGATGGGCTTCTGCAACGGGATCGAGAACTACTCGGCGCCCATCGACGGTCGAGGCCCGGGGGAGGCCCCGGGCACGCTGCTCGACTTCTTCCCGCGGGACTTCCTCGTGATCATGGACGAGAGCCACCAGACGGTGCCCCAGCTCCACGGCCAGTACGAGGGCGACCGCTCGCGCAAGGAGCAGCTCATCGAGCACGGGTTCCGCCTCCCGTCGGCGGCCGACAACCGTCCGCTGCGCTTCGAGGAGGTCATGGACCGGGTTGGCCAGGTGGTGTTCCTCTCGGCCACCCCCGGGGCCTACGAGCTCGAGGTCTCCACCAACGTGGTGGAGCAGGTGGTCCGCCCCACCGGCCTGGTGGACCCCGAGATCGTGGTGAAGCCCACCAAGGGCCAGATCGACGACCTGATCGAGCAGATCAACGAGCGCGTCACCCGCGGAGATCGGGTGCTCGTCACCACGCTCACCAAGAAGATGTCCGAGGACCTCACCGACTACCTCCTCGAGCTCGGCGTGCGGGTGCGCTACCTCCACTCCGAGGTCGACACGATCCAGCGCATCGAGATCCTGCGAGACCTCCGCCTCGGCGAGTTCGACGTGCTCGTCGGCATCAACCTCCTGCGAGAGGGCCTCGATCTGCCCGAGGTGTCGCTCGTGGCGATCCTCGATGCTGACAAGGAGGGGTTCCTCCGCAGCGAGACCTCGCTGATCCAGACCATCGGCCGTGCGGCTCGAAACGTCGACGGCCAGGTGATCATGTACGCCGACGTCGTCACCGCCTCCATGCAGCGGGCGATCTCGGAGACGAACCGCCGGCGTGGGCTGCAGCAGGCCTACAACGCCGAGCACGGGATCAACCCGCAGACGGTTCGCAAGGCCGTCACCGACATCCTCGAGTACCTGCGGCCGTCCACCGGGGCACCGCTGCCGGAGAAGGAGCGTCGCCGCGAGACCGAGGCCGACCGTCGCCGACGCCAGGAGCTGGCCGAGCTTCCAGGCGACGAGCTGGCCCGCCTCATCTTCACCCTCGAGGAGGAGATGGCCGCCGCGTCCCAGGACCTCCGCTTCGAGTACGCCGCCCGCCTCCGAGACGAGATCAAGGACTTGCGGCGCGAACTCAAGCAGGTCGGCTAGCGCCGAACCTGTCCGTCGAACCCGACGGACGAACCAGCCTGGCCGAGCACTGGCTCGACGGCTACCCGAACGCAGGCACCAGGCGGCTCTACGCCGGACGCCTGCGAACCCTCATCGAGCACGCCGGGATCGACCGTCCCGAGAAGGCCACCGAAGCACAGGTGATCGCCTGGGCCTGCGCTGCCACCACCAATAACACCGTGCGAGGACGCATCGCCGTGGCCGTGGCGTTCTTCACCTGGTGCCAGCAGCACGGGTACGGCTCCATCGACCTGGCTCGGGTCCAAGGGCTCAAGCGTCGATACCCGAGGGTCTACGGACGAGCACAGGCAGCCAACCCAGCCCGCTGGCTCACCTACGACGAAGCATTCAACCGGCTCATCCCGGCCTGCCAGGACGGCACCGACCTCGGCATCCGTGACGAGCTGGTCATCCGCTTCGGACTTGCGGGGGTGCGGCGTTCGGAGATCGTCACCATGACCTGGCGCAACCTCGCCGCCCTCCCCGCCGTCGAGTGGATCGGGAAGGGCAACCGGCCCCGCCGCATCGTCATCGGTCCCGCCTTCCTCGCCGTCCTCGACCGCTGGCACGCCGCCTACCCCGACCCGCACCCCGATGCCCCGGTGATCTGCCGCACCGGCGGCACCGTCCGACCGTTCGTGGACTGGGGACAGCCGTACCGGAGCGACACCAACTGCATCCACAAGATCGTCACCCGCCGAGCAGCAACCGCCGGCCTCGGCCACGTCGCCCCCATGACCTGCGACGCACCGCTGCCGGCATCCTCCACCACGCCACCGACGACAGCGGCGCCCACCACTTCGACCTGCTCGACATTCAGAGGGTGCTCGGCCACACCGACCCCGCCACGACCATGCGCTCCTACCTCGACCCGATGGACACCGGCGTCCTCGACCGCGCCTCATCGCACCTCGACTAGCAGCAGCCGGGAGCACCGGCGCCGAGCGGAGGGGCAGTGCGGCTACGCCGCCTCGGCCCTCCGCCTGGCGCTCGGTGCCGTCTCCGTTCGTGATGCCGTCGAGGTGGCCGATCACCAGTACTCGGCGCTGGCTTCCCGTGCGGCTTCGGCTTCGAGCCACCGCTCATAGACGCCTTCTTCGCCCCCGCTCGCCACCCACTCGTCGTAGGCGATCTCATCCTGCGCCGCCTGCGTCAGCGCCTCGAGCTCGGAGAACGCCCGCCAGATGGGCCGACCCCGCCGGTACTCCAGCGGTGGTCGCTCCACAGCGGTCATGGCCTTGTACAGGGCCACGTCCTCCGCCCAGGCCAGCAATCGCGGTGCCCACAAGCTGCCGTTCGCCACATCGAAGACCGTCAGCCCGTCACGCCCTCGGCTGGTCTGCCCCTTTCGGTATGGGCGCCCCATCCGCTCTGCCGCTTCCCGCTGCTTGCCCTCCTGCATCCGCCGAAGCACCCGACGCAGCTCGTATCCGGCCTGCTCCTCCATCTGCGCTTCGGACACGATCGGCTTGAACCCGATGGCACCACCCCAACGGCCATAGAACTTCAGCGATCCGAAGCCCTCCGGTGGCTGCTTCTGCGCCCACTTCCCCGACTCCCGCCAGAGGTACTCCGCCACCCGCACCCGATCAGCCGACTCCTCGGCCCGGTCCGTCCAGAACCACACCGCCAGGTCCACCCCCCGGCCGTGGTGCGCCTTCGATCCGCTGCCGACGATCTCCCACCACGCCGTGCGCAGCCATGTAGCGAACTCTCCGGACGGCGCTCGCATCCGGCTCGGGGCCTC
>JAHBSN010000079.1 GCA_019639095.1 Actinomycetota bacterium | reverse complement strand
ACGAGGTCGGGATCGGACCGCCGCCCCACCCCCACCCGGGCCAGCGCAGCAACCGACGGCGCCACCGGGAGGCCGTGCACGGTGCCGCGCGCCACGGCATCGAGCGCCTCGGCGTCGTCGACCTGGGGACGGGGCACGACCTCGTCGATGCCTCGGTTGGCCAATCGGACCCCGAGCAGCGGGTTGGCCAGCGCCGTGGGTGCCAGCGCGGCGAGCACCCGACCCGGGGGAAGGCCGACGAAGCCGCCTCCGGGCTGGCGCGAGCCGAGCGCCGCGTACCGGTCCCAGGAGCGGGCATCGGCTCGCACGACGGCGAGGGTCACGTCGACGTCGCCCTGGGTGTGGAGCTCCAGCGCCTCGATGGCCGACCAGGTGGCCGGCCGCACGCGATGCCCGCAGGCCTCAAGCAGGGCCTGCCGGCCGGCGCGGCCCACCTCGTGATCGTCGATCAGCACCACCGTCGCCACCGTCAGCGCCTCCAGTCCACCGGGCGGACGCCCTCCGTTCCACCGCAGCCGGGGGTAGGGCTCCACCGTGACCATGCCCGACCGACGCCGCGCGCTGGTGCACCTCGGACGCGCGTCGGGTCCGGCGCGGCATCCTCGGGGCGTCACCCCCCCTAGCGTCTCGTCCGTGGCGGACCGCGGGGAGAGGTCGGTGCAGCGGGATGCCTCGGATGCCTGGGCGCGGGCGGCCTGGGCCTCCTGGCGTTCTACGTCGTCCTCGCGTCCCTCGCTTCGCAGGTTCCGAGCTGCGACTCCACCTACGAGGCGACGCCGCGCGGGAGCCGATCGGAGCACCTCGACGTTCGGGTTCGTCCGCGCACGGGACTCTCCGGCGGCGAGGTCGTGCAGGTCACGAGCCGCGCGTTCGAGCCCCGCTCGGTGGTCGGCGTGGCGGTATGCCTCCGAAAGGCCAACACCGAGCACCGGGGTGAGGACGCGTGCGACACCGGAGGTGGCAGCCAGTTCGCCGTCGACGCGCACGGCCGGCTCGACGCCCACTTCGCCGTGCCCCGCACCGTCACCGTCGGCGGGCGCACCTACGACTGCGCCGCTCGACCGCGACGGTGCATCGTGGTCGCGGCCGACGTGCACGACTACGACCACTCCGGAGGCCAGACGCTCGAGTTCCGCAACGGGTTGCCGAGCGTCCCACTGGTTCCCACCCTGCCCAGGCCCGTGAGCCACCGGCTTCCCATCGTGGGAAGCCCGAGCGGACCGGTGCCTGCTGACGCACCCATCCAGGTGTTCACCACCGGGTTCGAGCCGGGCGAGCCGGTGGCCGTGGCCTGGTGCCGCGACGTCGACCAGGCGACGTCGGCCACCGAAGCCTGCGAGGTGCTCGACCACGGCGCCCTCTCCGGCCTCGTCTTCGGCAACCTCCCCGCGGGCGGCTTGCACGCCGACGGTGCCGGGGAGGTGCGCACCACGGCTGCGGCTCGGTCGACGATCCGACCGTACGGCGACGCCTGGGGAGCGGCCATCGAGCTGATGCAGGAGGACCATCCCGGCATCACGTCGCCGAGCGGGCCACGGTCGCCCGTGGACTGCCGGACGACGCGGTGCGCCATCGTGGTCACCGCCCTGGCCGACACGCAGCGGTCGGCGGTGCTCCCCTACGAACTCGTCCCGGGTTGAGGCCGAGGTCGGCCGGCGCCCGTGTTCCTGACGGGTCGTCAGGGTAGGATCTGACGGACCGTCAGAAACCGGGAGGGCCCGTGGCCGAGCTGCCGAAGATCATCAGCGTGGACGACCACGTGGTGGAACCGCCCCACGTCTGGCAGGAGTACCTGCCGCAGCGGTTCAAGGCCGACGGTCCCCGGGTGGAGCGGCGCGGCATCGGGTCGATGCGCCACATCGGCGGCGGCGCGTACGAGCAGACCTTCGACCCCGACGGGCCGCCGGCCGACCTGTGGGTCTTCGGCGACCTGATCTACGTCCACAAGCGCCACGTGGCCGCCGTCGGCTACAGCCGCGACGAGATGACCATGACGCCGATGACCTACGACGAGATGCGCCCCGGCTGCTACGACCCGAAGGCCCGCGTCGAGGACCAGGAGCTGAACCACGTGGAGGCCTCGCTGTGCTTCCCCACCTTCCCCCGGTTCTGCGGCCAGACCTTCACCGAGCACCCCGACCGGGACCTCGGGCTCGCCTGCGTGCAGGCCTACAACGACTGGATGGTCGAGGAGTGGTGCGCCGACTCCGACGGCGCCCTCATCCCGCTGATCATCGTGCCGCTCTGGGACGCCGAGCTGGCCGCCGCCGAGGTGCGCCGCAACGCCGAGCGCGGCGTGCACGCCGTGTGCTTCAGCGAGATCCCGCCGCACCTCGGCCTTCCGTCGATCCACTCCGACTTCTGGGACCCCTTCCTCGCCGCGTGCCAGGACACCCAGACCACGATCAACATGCACATCGGGTCCTCGTCTCGCATGCCGGCCACGTCGCCCGACGCGCCGGTGGCCGTGGCCGCGTCGCTGTCGTTCAACAACTCGATGGCGTCCATGAGCGACTGGCTCTTCAGCGGGAAGCTCGTGCAGTTCCCCGACCTCACGCTGGCCTACAGCGAGGGCCAGATCGGGTGGATCCCCTACCTGCTCGAGCGGGTGGACGACGTGTGGCGCGAGCACCGGGCGTGGGGCGGCGTGGCCGACACCATCCCCGAGCCGCCGAGCACCTACTACTACCGGAACATCTACGGCTGCTTCTTCCGGGACCGCCACGGCCTGGTGTCGCTCGACGTGATCGGCGAGGACAACGTCACCTTCGAGACCGACTACCCCCACACCGACTCCACCTGGCCCGAGTCCAAGGCCGTGGCCGAGCGGATGGTGGAGGGCCTCACCGACGAGCAGGTCTACAAGGTGATGCGGGGCAACGCGATCCGCATGCTCCACCTCGACCTCGACCGCGATCGGGTGCCGGCCGGCGCCACCGCCGGCTGAGCCGGCCCCCTCGCAGCCGACCGCTACGGTCACGCCGATGGCCACCGACCTGACCTCCTTCGAGACCCTGCGCGCCGAGCAGCGCGACGCCGTGGTGTGGGTGTGGCTCGACCGACCCGACCGCTACCACGCCTTCAACAAGGTGATGTGCGACGAGGTGTCGGGGCTGTGGCGGTCGCTGCGCACCGACGACTCGGTGCGCTCGGTGGTGCTGTCGGCCACGGGCGACAAGGCGTTCTGCACCGGCATCGACCGGGACTTCGTGCCCGCCGAGGGCGGGGTGGCGTACGACTTCTCCCCCTTCACCTACGACGACCCCGGGGACCTGCTCGGACCCAAGGCCAACGACCTGTGGAAGCCGGTGGTCTGCGCCGTCAACGGCATGGCCTGCGGCGGGGCGTTCTACCTGTTGGGCGAGGTCGACGTGATCGTGGCCGCCGACCACGCCACGTTCTTCGACCCCCACGTCACCTACGGCATGCCTGCGGTCTACGAGCCGCTGCTGATGCTGCACCGGGGGGTGCCGTTCGGCGAGATCCTGCGCATGAGCCTGCTCGGCAACCACGAGCGGCTCTCGGCGGCGCGGGCGCTCGAGATCGGGCTCGTGTCGGAGGTGTGCCCGGCGGCCGAGCTCGAGGAGCGCGCCGGGTGGATCGCCGACACGATCGCCTCGGCCCCCGCCGGGCCGGTGCAGGCCACGCTGCGCACGCTCTGGGCCGGCCGCGAGCTGAGCCGCCGCCAGGCGCTCGACCTCGGGAACACGTTCCTGAACCTCGGCATGTCCGAGGAGTCGCTGGCCGAGGGCCAGGCCACCTTCGCCGCCGGCACCCGCGCCAAGCCCCGCATCCGCTGATCTGCCGGGCCGGCCGGGTCGGCGAACCGAGCCGGGCCGCCCGCTGGGCCGCCCGCTGGCCGGGCGGCGATCCGACCGACCGACCGACCGACCGACCGTTCTTGTGCCCGTGTTCGCCAGATCTGGCGAACACGGGCACAAGAACCGCTCCACAGAATCTGCGCAGAATCTGCGCCCGCTTCTTGTGCCCAGGTTCGCCGCAGATGGCGACTGTGGGCACAAGAAGCGATCAGGGGCGGGCGACGGCGAGGGCGAGGTCGGGGGCGAGGTCGCCGCGGGGCTCCACCGACACGTCGCCGTCCAGGCCGAGGAACGACGCCAGCTCGCCCAGCTCGGCGGTCAGCTCTCGGGCGACGTGGCCGACGTCGATCCCGTCCTCGCCCCACGCCGAGCGCACGAGCAGCCGACCTGCAGCCCGGTCGGCCTTGAGGTCGACGCGGGCGACGAGGCGCCCATCGAGCAGGAACGGGAGGACGTAGTAGCCGTGCACCCGCTGGTGGCTCGGCGTGTAGATCTCCAGCCGGTAGCGGAAGCCCCAGATGCGCTCGGTGCGGGCCCGCTCCCACACGAGCGAATCGAACGGCGACAGCAGCGCCCGGCCCCGGATCCACCGGGGTCGGCGTGCGGCCGGATCGAGGTACGCCGGCTCGCGCCACCCCTCCACCGCCACCTGCTCGAGCCGGCCCTCGGCCACGAGCTCGGCCACCAGCGACCGGCTCTCGGGGATGTTGAGCCGGAAGTAGTCGGCGAGGTCGCGCACCGTCCCGACGCCGTGGGCCCGGGCCCCCACGAGCAGCAGCTCCTTCTTGGCCTCGCCGGGTGGCGGCGTCGGCGCGTCGAGCACCTGGGCCGGGAGCGCCCGCTCCAGTAGGTCGTAGCGGCGCTCGAAGTTGGGGCCTCGGCGGGCGGTGATCTGGCCGCTCCAGAACAGGTACTCGAGCGCCCACTTGCCCGGCGTGCGGTCCCACATCTCCTTGCCCCGACCGCCGCCCGGGTCCTGCAGCATCCCGGCGGTCAACGGGCCGCGCTCGGCCACCTCCCGGAACACCGATGCCACCAGCTCCGGTCGATCCTGGGCGATGCGCGCCACGCCGGCCCAGGTCCCGAGTCCGTCCCGGGCCGCGTCCATGCGCCACCGCAGCAGCGGCTGGAAGGCCGGAGGGAGGTGCGACGCCTCGTGCGCCCAGTACTCGAACACGTCGCCGGCGGCCGTCATCTGCGGAACGAGGTCCCGACGGTGGTGGCCGAGCCGGGCGAACAGCGGGAGCTCCTGGGAGCGGACCACCACGTTGACCGAGTCGATCTGGAGCAGGCCGATCCGGTCGAGGACCCGCCGGCCGTGGCGCCGATCGACGCGACCCGGGGGCCGGGCGTCGGCGAACCCCTGCGCCCCGAGGGCGATGCGCCGGGCCTGGTCGGCGGAGAGGGCGTCGGGCCGGACGGTCATGGGCGGCCCATCATGCCGGGCTTCGAGCGGCGACGACGCGGTCGACGGCGAGCCCGTCTGCCACGTCGGCCGCCGGGGTATCGGAGGTGGCCGTCCACCACGAGAGGACCCTGTCGTGAAGCGCAGCCCGAAACGGACCGTCGCCCCGATCCTGTTGGTGGTCGCGCTGGGCCTCGGGGTCGCCGGTTGCGGGTCCGACGACGACGGCCCCACGACCACGACCACCACCACGCCCCCGCCGGTGACCCAGGAGAACTCGATCCCCACCAACGGCAACTCGGGGGCCGAGACCAACGCCGGCAACGGCCAGACCGACGAGGACTCGGGGCCGTCCACCGCCGACAACGGCACCGACGCCGACCCCGGCCCGGCCAGTGACGGCGTGCCGAACGACACCACGGCGGGCGACGGTCCTCAGGGGACCATCCCCTCGGGGAGCGGCGGCACCGGCTGAGGGGCGTTCCCGCCAACGGTTTCCGCACCCGCCGTCGCGTCCCCTACCATCGTCCGAGCCCGTTCGGGGGTGGTGTAATCGGTAACACAACTGGTTCTGGTCCAGTCATTGGGGGTTCGAGTCCTCCCCCCCGAGCCAACGAAGTGCCCACCGGTGCCCAGGTCACAGACCTGGGCACCGGCGCGTCCGGGCCCGACTCCGACGAGGCCGGACACGGTGCGGTGCGCATCGGCTGAGCTCGGTGACGATGACCGGCAAAGGGGACCACGGTGCCCTACGGTGCGGTCGATGGCCTACGTGATCGCCCTGGTGCTGGCCCTCATCGCGGTGGGGGTGGCGGCCTGGGCGTGGGACGCGGTGCTGCGCCCCGATGCCGAGGTGATCCACCGGCCCTACCCGTGGGAGCGCGACCGGGTCGACGACGGCCGGCGAGCCAGCCACCCGCTGCCTGCATCCGACCTCCATCCCCGGCGTCCGCGAACCCGGTAGCCGCCCCACGGTGCGCCGCGCCGAGCACTACCCTGGCCCGCCACCAACCCGACCCGGAGGTGCAGGACATGGTGGGGGGACACGCTGGGCCTGACGACGCGGGCACGCTGCTCGCGGCCGCCGACGCGCAGGCCGACGAAGGAGCGTTCCGGGAGGCGGTCGACTCGCTCGTCGCCGCCAACCGCGCCACGCGCCGGCCAGCGATCGAGGAGCGCCTCGTCGCCCTGCGCCACGAGGCCGTCGCCTCGGCCACCGCGCCGAGCCCCGGCCCCCGCCCCGATGCGCCGGCCAGCGACCCCTTCGGCGCTCCGGGCATCCCGCAGATCGACGCCGCCGACCTCACCGCCGCCGTCCTCGGCGCCGCGCTCGCCCACCGGGGGAGCCTCATCGTGCGGGGCCTGCTCGACCTCGAGACCGCCGCCCGGCTGCGCGACGACATCGACCGGGCCTTCGCGGCCCGCGACGCGCACGAGGCCGGCGCACCGGTCACCGAGACGAGCCCGTGGTACGTCCCCTTCCACGCCGCCGAGGGCTACACGTTCGGCGACATCGAGCGGTTCGTGAGCCGGGCCGGGGGCGGCGTGCTGTCGGTCGACTCGCCGCGCGCCCTCTTCGACGTGATCGAGGCCTTCCACGCCATCGGCCTGGGTCGCCTCCTCGAGGAGCACTTCGGCGAGTGGCCCGTCCTCTCGGCCAAGAAGTCCACCCTGCGCCGCGCCACCCCGGAGTCGCCCACCGAGTGGCACCAGGACGGCGCCTTCCTCGGCCGGGACACGCGGACCGTCAACGTCTGGACGGCGCTCACGGCCTGCGGGGTGGACGCGCCCGGCGTCGACGTGTTCGCCCGGCCGTTCGACGAGATCGTCGAGACCGGGGGCGAGACGGCCCGCTTCCACTGGTCGGTCCCGCCCGATCGGGCCGATCAGCTCCAGCGGGGCGACATCGAGCGGCCCACGTTCGGTCCGGGCGATGCGCTGATCTTCGACCAGCTGACCCTCCACCGCACCGCCCTCTCCCCCACGATGACCCAGGACCGGTACGCCATCGAGTCGTGGTTCTTCGCCCCCTCCACCTATCCCCACGAGCAGGTCCCGATCCTCTTCTGACCGGCGCCGGTGGCGGACCGGTGCGGTCGACCGGGGCGCGTCGTCCGCCGCCCGCCCACGCCCACCCTGGACAAGACGGTTCTGCATGGCCCCACCAACCGACGTCGGCGACCCGCCCCTCGACGCGGGCGGCGCGGACGACGCCGAGATCGTGGAGGAGGCGGCGGTGGGGACCGCCGCCGCCACCAAGGCCTCTAGCGCCCTGGGCACCTATCGGCCCGGCCTCGACGGCTTCCGCGGCCTCGGCATGCTGGCGATGCTCGGCTACCACGGCCAGATCGCCCACACGAAGGGGGCGTTCCTCGCCCTGTCGCAGTTCTTCACGATGTCGGGGTTCCTGATCACCTCGATGCTCCTGCGCGCGCACGATCGTGGCGGCATCGACCGGCGGAGCTTCTGGGCCAGCCGGTTCCGGCGCCTGCTCCCCGCCGCCCTGCTCGGCGTGCTGGGCGTGGTCGTGTTCGGGCTCACGGTGGCCACCGCGCAGCAGCGCGCCCACCTCCCCGCCCAGGTGGCCTCGGTCCTCACCTACACCGCCAACTGGTACTTCGTCCGCACCGGGCGCTCCTACGTGGACCTGTTCGCCTCGCCGTCTCCGGTGCAGCACTTCTGGTCGCTCGCGGTCGAGGAGCAGTTCTACCTGGTCCTGCCGATCGTGCTCGTGGTGGTGCTGCGCCGGCCCCGGCCGCAGCGCCTGGTCGTCGGGCTCTTCGCTGGCGGCGCGCTCCTCTCCACCGCCTGGATGGCCTACCTGTTCCACTCCGGGGCCGGACTCGACCGCATCTACTACGGCACCGACACCCGCATGTCGGAGCTGCTGGTGGGTGGCCTGCTCGCGGTGGTCCTGCACCGCCTCGGCACCGAGTTCTCCCCGAGCGTCGGGCGCATCCTCGGCATCGCCGGCGCGCTCGCCTACGCGGTCAGCCTGTGGGCGATGGCCGAGCTCCCCCTCACCACGGGCTGGGTCTGGGGTGGCGGCATGGTGGGCTTCTCGCTCCTGACCACCGTGGTGCTGCTCGGGATCCTCTCCTCGCAGGGGCCGCTCCGAGCGCTCGCCGTCGCGCCCCTGCGCTACTGCGGGCGGATCTCCTACGGCCTGTACGTGTACCACTGGCCCCTGTTCCTCTGGCTGACGCCGAAGCGCACCGGCCTGAGCCTCTACCCGCTGTTCGCGTTGCGGGTGAGCGTCACGTTCGCGGTGGCGGCGCTCTCGTTCCACCTGGTGGAGGCACCCATCCGCAACGGGTGGCCCCACGCGGTTCGAGGCCGTTCGATGGTGGGTGCGGCCGTCCTCGCCGAGCTCGCCCTGCTGGCCGCCGCGTTCGTGGTGGTCAGCCGCCCCGTGGACGACCCGTTCGCCACGCTGCGCGAGAACGACAGCACCCTGACGCCGCCCGTCACCCCCGCCGACGGCGTCCTCGACCTTCTCGTGATCACCGACGCCGGGGGCGCCCCGGTGATCGACCGGCTCGAGGCGCTGGCCGACGCCGACGACACCGTCTCGGTGCGCCGGGCGCCCCGGTTCGACTGCACCACGCTCGTGCGGAGCGGGGCGGGCCGCACCTGCGCCAACTGGGTCGACACCTGGCCCGAGCTGATCGCCGACCAGAACCCCGACATCGTCCTGCTGTTCCTCGACGACTGGCCCACTGGCGACCTCGAGCGCCTGGCCGGGAAGCCCGGGGCCGACCTCGACGCGCTCGCCACCGAGGTGCTCGACGGTGGGTTCGACCTGCTGACCGCGCGCGGCGCACCGGTCCTGTGGTCGGCGTCCGGCGCCGACTTCACCACGAAGCTGTTCCGCTCCGGCCAGCCCCTGTTCCACGCGATGGAGGCGCTCGAGTCGAGCCGGACCGACGTGCGTCGCACGACCGGGACCCGGCTGCCCGATCCCGCCGGCCTCAGCCGTCAGGACTACCTCGACCAGTCGGCCGCCGCCCTCCTGGCCGACGCGTCCCTCTACCAGCGGACCGATCGCGACCGCCTCACCAAGGTCATGGTGGTCGGCGACTCCCAGGCCCGATCGCTCGGGTACGGCCTCGAGCGCTGGGGCGCCGAGAACGATCGGGCGGTGGTCTGGAACGTGGCCACCGAGGGCTGCGGGATCCTGACAGACGGGACCATCCGCGGCTTCGGCTCGGGCCCCGTCTCCGAGGTCTGCGCCCGCGCCGTGGACGCCTGGCCCCGCCAGGTCGCGTCCTTCGACCCCGACATCGTCGTCGTCCTCACCAGCATCTGGGACCTGCAGGACCGCCAGCTGCCGGGGTGGCCGGCGATGCGGTCCATCGGCGACCCCGAGTTCGACGAGTACGTCGAGTCCTCCTTCGAGCGCGCCGTCGACGTGCTGACGGCAGGCGGCGCCCACATCGTCTGGATGAAGGCGCCGTGCAGCCGCTTCGAGCCCGCCCCGGGCCAGTCGACCGACCTGCCCGACGCGTTCGACCCGGCGCGCAGCCAGGCGCTCAACCGCGACATCCTGCAGCCCCTCGCGAAGGCCCATCCCGACGTCGACCTGTTCGACCTGGACCGCGCCCTGTGCCCCGGGGGTCGCTACACGAACACCCGCGACGGCGTGTCCGAGGTGCGGGTCGACGGGATCCACTTCTCGGTGGCGGGCGCCGCCTGGTTCGCCGAGACCTACGGCGACGAGGTCCTCCGCCTGGGCGGCGGGTGACCCGACGCCGCCCGGACGCGCCCGGCGATCAGGCGTCCCAGTCGATGGCGGCGAAGGCGCGGGCCAGCTTGTGCGCGCGTCCCGGGTTCCCGGCACCCACCCAGGCCACCCGGCCCTGGAGGTGGGCCTGGAAGTCCGGGTGCCCCTCCCGATTCGCCGCCTCCGGGCCGTGGAGGGCGGCGTCGTGGAGGACCGCTCGCAGCCGGTCGTAGTCGGGCCGGGCCACGTTGACCCCGCCGTTGACCACCAGGCCGGTGATGCGCTGGCGCTGCGCGCTCGTGAGGACCCTCGTCTTGCGGTCGTGGACGGTGAACCCCTCGGACCGGGCGATGCGCTCGACCAGGTGCAGGATCGGCCCCGCCGAGCGCACCAGGTTCCGACCGCCGGAGAGGACGAGGTCGTCGGCGTAGCGGGTGTAGCGGGCGTCGAGCGCTGCAGCCAGGCCGGCGAGGCGACGGTCGAGGCGGAACGCCACCAGGTTGGCGAGGGCGGGCGACGTCGGCGAGCCCTGTGCGAGGTGCGGGCTGCGGAGCCGGTGCAGCAGGCGACGCCGGGCGTCGACCAGGGAGTCGGGCACCGGGGGCGCGCTGCGCAGCACCGCACCCGGCGTGACCGTGACGCACAGCGCGGCGAGGGTGTGGGCCACCGGCTCGGGGTAGCCGGCGAGGCGGAAGATCCCGTAGACCCGACCCACGTCGACGCTCGTGAAGAACGCCTCCAGGTCCAACCGCACCACCACCTCCTGGCCCCGGTGGACCGCCGCACTCGTGCGCACCGATCGGTTGGGTCGGAAGCCGTGCGCCGCGTCGTGGGCCGGGATGCGATCGAGGATCTGGTGCAGCACCTGGCGCTGGAGGTCCTTCAGCTCCTCCTTCGGTGCCTCGAGCAACCGGGCCGTGCCGTCGGGCTTGGCCAGCCAGCGACGCCGGTAGTGGCGGAGGCGCTCGTCGTCGACGTGGCGCTCGAGCGATCGCCGGTCGGCGAACCACGCCAGGTGGTCCACGGTCACACCGAGCCAGGTGGCGAGGGCGGCGACGTCGGGCAGCGGCGCCACGGGCCAGCGCGCCGGGCCCATCTCGGTGGGCGGCGCCATCCAGACCCGCACCCGCATCGGGCGGTCCGGGTCCTGGACCGCCCGGTGGAACACCTCGCACCGGCCGATGAACCCCGCCAGCTCGCGGGGTCGGTCGGCGGGGCGCTCCGGGAACCCGGCCCGCACCACCCGGGCCAGCTCCAGGGTCCACCCCCGCCGGTCGCCGAGGGCTCGCTGGGCCCGACGGGCCATGGCCGGCGGGTCCCACTCCCCCGCCAGGAACGCCCCGGCGAGGGCGTCGGCGGCGTCGACGGCGAGCGTCCGCCCTCGGGTCACCCGCCGATCACCGGCCCGAGTCGATAGGTGTGCGGCAGCGGCTCCCGACCCGTCCTGTCGTGCTGGCGCCTGGGCGCACGGAGTGCGCGAGCGCGCCGGCGATGCGATGTGTGACCACGTGGTCGTCCCCGGGGGTGCCCCGGAGAGGTCGGACGACGCCGAAGCTCCATCCGACCGACTCGGTCGCTCGCTGCCGCACGGGGGCAGGGTAGGGGTTCGTCGGCGCCCCCGCCCGGGTACCGGCCCGCATGGACGCGAACGAGCTGATCGAGCTTGAGCAGCGCGGGTGGGAGGCCCTGTCGACCGAGGGCGCCGCCCCCGGGTACTACGACGAGGTCCTGGCCGCCGAGCCGCTGATGCTGCTGCCGGGCGGGATGGTGATCGACGACCGCCAGACGGTCGTCGACTCGATGGGCGGGCCGCCGTGGGACGACGTGCACCTCGAGGAGATGCGCGTGATCCAGCTCGGCGCCGACGCCGCCGTGGTGGCCTACGGCGCCGAGGCCCGGCGGGGCGAGACCGAGGTGTCGTCGCTCTTCAACAGCACCTACCGGCGCGAGGACGGTGCCTGGCGGCTCGTGGTGCACCAGCAGACGCCCCGCTGACGGCGAGGTACGCATGCGGTAACGGCGCCCTGGCACCGTGCCGCCATGATCGGTGCCGCCCGCCGCCCTGACCGCCCCGCCCCGCCGCGCTGGTGCCGACGACTGGGGGCTTTCGCCGCCGTCGCCGCGGTGGCGGTGCTCGCCCCGCTGGCGCCCAGCTCGATCGGTCCGGTCCCGGCGGCGGCCGATCCGGTCGACGGGTGGATCGAGGTGAGCGCCGGCAGCCAGTTCGCCTGCGGCATCGACGAGGACGGCCTGGCGTGGTGCTGGGGCCGCGACGACCTCGGCGCCCTCGGAAACGGCGACGACCTGACCGGGGTGGTCCCGGCCCCGTCGCTGGTCGACGCGCCGGGCGTGCGCTTCGCGTCGATCAGCGCCGGCGCGAGCCACGCCTGCGCCGTGGACACCGACGGCGGCGGCTGGTGCTGGGGGAACGACTCGTTCGGCCAGCTCGGCGAGGGTCCCGGAGGAGCGACCACGCGGTCGTCCCCGGTGCGGGTGGTCGGCAGCCAGGAGTGGCAGCGCATCTCCGCCGGCGGCGCCTTCACCTGCGGCCTCACCACGGGTCGGGCGGCGTACTGCTGGGGTCGCGACCTCGATGGCGAGCTCGGCAACGGCACGCCCCTCACCAGCCAGAACGCCCCGTCGCAGCTCACCGGGACCGACTGGACCGAGATCAGCACGGGCGCCGCCCATGCGTGCGGTCGCCGTGGCAGCGCGCTCTCCTGCTGGGGCCAGGGCGACAACGGACGGCTCGGCACCGGCACCACCACCGACGCCCCCGAGCCGGCGCCGATCGACAAGCCGCCGTCGGGGACCTGGGCCTCGGTGTCGGCGGGCTACGACCACACGTGCGCCACCACGAGCACGAGCGCCCTGTGGTGCTGGGGTCGTGACGACCGTGGCCAGCTGGGCAACGGGGCGACGACCACGACCGACCAGTCCAAGCCGATCTCGATCGGCACCGCCACGTGGGGAGCCGTCGACGCCGGGCGGTCGGCCACCTGCGGCATCGCCACCACCGGCGTGAGCTGGTGCTGGGGCATCGACGCCAACCGCGAGCTCGGGAACGGACCGGCGCTCACGGGCGACCAGGCGTCGCCCACCCTCGTGGACCTGCCCGGGGACACGAAGTACCGCACCATCTCCATCGGGCAGTCGGTGAGCTGCGGCACGGTGCGCGACGACATCTGGTGCGCCGGATCCCGCACCAACGGCGCGGTGGGCGACGGCCAGTCGACCGGTTGGGCCGAGTCACCGGTCTCGGTGGCCAAGACCCTCCTGGACCAGGCGATCGACTTCGACCCGCTCGCCGACCGGACCTTCGGCACCGGTCCCTTCGCCCTCCAGGCCACGGCGACCTCGGGGCTGCCCGTCTCGTTCAGCGGCGGTGGCGCGGCGTGCAGCATCAGCGGCTCGACGGTCACGATCCGGGACCTCGGCACCTGCACGGTCACGGCGTCCCAGGGCGGCGACGCCGACTACCGCCCGGCGCGCGACGAGACGCGATCGTTCACGGTGGTACCCGCCACCTCCACCGGGACCTGGGCCCAGGTGGACGGCGGCAGCTCCCACACGTGCGCCGTCACCACCGCCGGCGAGGCCTGGTGCTGGGGGCGCGACAACCGCGGCCAGCTCGGCAACGGCGCCACCGAGACGGCCGACCAGCAGGCACCGAGCCCGGTAGCCCCGCCCACCGGCGGCGCGGTC
>JAHBSN010000078.1 GCA_019639095.1 Actinomycetota bacterium | reverse complement strand
GGGCCGGTCGGGGTTGCGACGCGCCCTGGGCCGGGTGCGCCACACCAGGGCGTCGTCGGTGGGGAAGAGCCCCTCGGTGGTGCCACCCGGCGCCGGCTCCTGGCGGGCGTACGCGGCGATCTCGGCCCGGCGGGCGGCCACCTCGGCCAGCGGGTTGGTGAGGGGGCCGGCGGTGGTCCGGGCCGCGCCGGGGGTGACGGTCTGGCGCAGCGACACGAGGTTGGCGGCCACCCGGCCCACCCGGGAGCGGTCGTAGCGCTCGAGCTGGCGCTGGAGCGACGAGAGGGCGTCCTCGGCCTGGCGACCGAGCGCCCGGCGCCGGGCCAGCTCGACCTCCTTGTAGCGGGTCTCGTCGTCGGCGCGCTGCTCGGCCCGGGCCACCTTGCGCTCGAGGGACGCGACGTCGAGCTCGAGCCGGTGGCGCTCGTCGGCGAAGCGGCGCTGCAGCGACGCCTGGTCGAGCTCGGCCCGTCGGGCGGCGTCGGCGGCGCGGCGCTCCTGCGAGGCGAGGTCGAGCTCGGCCTGGCGGAGCCGGGCGGCGAGGTCGCGCTCGCGCTCGAAGTCGGCCAGCGCGTGGAGCGCGCCGGCCGAGACCGGCGGCGGGTCCCCGTGGAGCAGCGTGCCGTCGTCGATCCGGGCGGCCAGCTCGGCCTGGTCGGCGTTGAGCCACTGGCGGCGCAGGGCCCGGTCCTGGTGCTGGCGGTGGAGGTCGGCGCTGATGAACCCGAGCACCTCCTCGGGGTCCACGCGGTGCAGGCCCGCCAGCCCGAGCGCGGCGAGGTCGTCCACGAGGCGATCGGTGGTGCCCACCGGGTCGGCCATGAGGTCCTCGTAGCGCACGAGCAGCCGCGGGCCGCCGGCCGACGCCTCCAGCGCCCGCACGGTGTAGAGCTCCCACAGGCCGAGGGCGGCGGCCAGGGGGAAGCCGTCGCGCTGGTGCATGGACCGGGCCACCTCGAGCGGCTCCCGGGTGACGTGCACGCAGACGGGGGCATCGAGCAAGGGGGCCAGCACCGGCAGCAGCACGCAGAGCCGCGGCTCCTTGACGACCCAGGGCCGGTGGGCGTCGAGCTCCTCGAGCACCGTGGCGAACGCGTCGCGGCCCGCCGCCACCACGTCGGGCGGCAGGTCGGCGGCGTCGAACCCGACGAGCTTCCACCAGTCGAAGCCGGCGCCGTGGAGCAGGCCGTCGCACACGGCCCGCACGTCGCGGCGCTCCCAGAACCCCCGGGGGTTCTCCTCGTTGGGCTCGGTGGCGATGCCCTCCGGCCCGAAGTGGGCGCCGGCCAGGTTGAGCAGGCGGGTCACCCCGGACGTGCCGGAGCGGTGCATGCCGAGGACGACGAGCTGGGCCGGCCCGGTGCTCGGGGGACCGTCGGTCACGGTGCGCTCCGCGTCAGCCGCCGGGGGTGGCGGTGCTGCCCGAGCCGCCGGTGGTGCCCGTGGCGCCGTCGGGCGTGTTGAGGGTGACGCCGCCGTCGGAGGGCAGCACCCAGAACTTCACCCCACCGGACTCGATCGCCTTCAGGAGCGCGTACACCGCGCCGTTGGTGCCCAGCGCCTCGTTGAGCAGGGCCACGCCTCGGGCCTCCTCGCGGCGCTGCTCCACCTCGTTGGTGCGGGTCTGGATCTTGATCTCCGAGGTGCGGTTCCCCTCGAACGCGGCGATCACCGACTTGGGCAGGTCGACCTTCTTGATCACGAAGGTGGGCGGGTCGCACGGGCGCCCCGACTGGAACGTCGGCGAGCAGAAGTAGCGCTTGCCCATGGCCAGCTCGAGCCGCTCGATGAGCGTGTTCTGCACCGAGCTCTGGATCTTGAGCAGGAGGTCGGCGTCGCCGTAGATGTCGGCCACCACGTAGCGCCGGGTCTCCTCCTGGAGGGCGTTCTCGAGCTGCTGGCGGAACGTGTCCTCGATGAGGCGCTTCCAGCCGTCGGGCGTGTAGGCCTGGTACTTCAGGCCGAACTGCTCGTGGAACGGGCGCAACAGGTCGGTGTTGAGCCGGTAGTAGACGGCCACCTGGTAGGAGACCTGCACCCGGTCCTTCGACGGAGCCACCACGGCGTCGGGCCGGGGCTTGGCGCCCTCGCTGGCCACGGTGGACACGATGTAGTTCTGCTGGTCGGCCGGGTAGAGGTAGAGCGGGTCGAAGAAGCCGTTGAAGAACAGGCTGCTACCGGGCTGCACCACCCGCTGGTAGTGCGAGCCCTCGATGGGCCCGCCGCCGTAGCTGATGCCGATGCGGTCCTTGGGCGTCTTCTTCAGGGCGCCGGCCACCAGGGGCACCAGGGCCAGGCCCACGATCACCACCGCCGCCACGGCGATGGTACGCAGCGGCCCCCGGCCCGAGCCCTGCGGGGCCGGACGGGAGGCGATGGCCCCGCCGTCGTCGCCGTTGCCGTCGCCCCCGCCCCGGCGCAGGCGCCGGCGTCGGTTCGGCTCGGCGGCGTAGGACGCGGAGGCGCCGAGCGGCTCGGGCTCGGGCACGCCGGCGAACTCGTCGTCCTGGTTGGGATCGCTCATGGTCGTCCTTCAGCAGTCAGTCGTCGTCGAGGACCACGTCGTCGGCCGACAGGCGGCAGTAGCGCATGTAGCTCGCCGCCACGTCGTCGGGGTCCCCCTGCGCCGCGATCTGGCCCTGGTGCAGCCAGATCGCCTCGTGGGCCATGGCTCGGATGGCGGTGAGGCTGTGGCTCACCAGCACGATGGTGCGGCCGTTGCCGCACATCTCGGCCATCTTGTGGGCCGTCTCGGCCTGGAACTTGGAGTCGCCGCCGGCCAGCGCCTCGTCGATCAGCAGGATCTCCGGGTCGAGGTGCGCCATGACGGCGAAGCCCAACCGGGAGCGCATGCCCGTGGAGTAGGTCTCGACCGGGAAGTCGACGTACTCGCCGAGCTGGGCGAAGTCGGCCACCTGGTCGACGATGTCGTCGAGCCGGTCGGGGTCGAGGCCCATGGCCAGCCCGCCGAGGCGGACGTTCTCGCGGCCGGTGAGGTTGATGTTCATGCCCACGCCCATGGTGAGCAGCGTGGAGATGCGGCCCCGCATGACCACCCGCCCCTCCTCGGGGATGAGGATCCCGGCCAGGCAGCGCAGCAGCGTGCTCTTCCCGGCGCCGTTGCGCCCGATCACGCCGAGCACCGTGCCCTGGGGCACGTCGAAGGAGACGTCGCGGATGGCCGGCACCACGCGGTCGGTGGACTGGCCGCGCTTGAGCAGGTCGGAGAAGCCGCCGAGCACCGACGTGCCCTTCATGTGCACGCGGTACGACGTGGAGAGGTGCTCGACCTCGATGGCGGGCGGGTGGGTGGCGGTGCTCATCAGAGGCGCAGGGCGAACTCGCGCTCGCGGGAGACGAAGGTGCGGAAGCCGAGGTACAGCAGGCCCACGGCCCAGACCATGGCCTGGAGCACGTAGCGACCGCTCGGCACGGTGCCCGTGACCACCGCCTGGTAGCAGGCGAACAGGGCGAAGAACGGGTTGACCTGCAGCGCCGTGGTGGCCGCCGGGCCCAGCTTCGACACCGGGTAGAGGATCGGCGTGGTGAAGAAGACGATCCGCATGATGTAGTCGAGCAGGTTCGACATGTCGGAGATGTAGACGGTGAGCGTGGCGAAGATCAGGGCCAGGCCCACGCTGATCATCAGCTGGAGGACGAGCAGGAACGGCAGGAAGAAGATGCCGGGCCCGATCGGGCCACCGAGCATCACGTGGATCACGGCGTACACGAGCAGGTACGGGCCGAGGTCGAGCACGCCCTTGTAGGTCTCGGTGGCGGGGAGCAGGATCCGCGGGAAGGTGGAGTTGAGCATCAGGCCCTTGTTGCGGATGATCGACCGGCCACCGCCGCTCACCACCGTGCTGCTGAAGGTGAAGAGGAAGATGCCCGAGATGAGGATCGTGAGCCGGTAGGTGGTGTCCTGGCTCGGCGAGCTGCGGATCATGGTGATCAGGAACCAGTAGATGGCGGCCTGGAACAGCGGGTCGATCACGGCCCACACCTCGCCCAGGCGGGTGCGCGAGCGGGCGCCGCGCAGCTCCGCCTTGGCGAAGGCCACCACGAAGTAGCGGCGGTCCCACGCATCGCGCAGGTAGGGCCGTACCGGCGGCATGCGCGCCGTGTGCGGCTCCCACACGTACTCGGTGTCGGAGTAGGGCTGCAGCTCGGGCGGCTCCCCCGGCTCCGACGAGCGGCCCGTGGGCACCGAGGTGTCGGTCACCCGTTGTCGCCCTTCAACAGGTCGGGCGCGGCGCGCAGCTCCTCCTGCTCGGCCTCGCGGACCAGCGCGGCGATCTCGCCGGTCATGGTGAACAGGCGCTGCTCGCGGGTGCGGCCGTTGGGGAGGGTCTCGATCTCCTGGCGCACCACCACCACCGGCGGGAAGCCGAGGCCGTTGGCCTGCTCGTTGATCTCGCGGGTGATGCCCAGGACCTCACGGCGGGTGAGCTCGATCCCCTCGGCCACGGCCACGTCGTCGATCGCGTTCTTGGCGATGGTGGCCCGCGCCACGATCGACAGCACCGACTTGCTGGGCTCGTCGAGGCTGTGGAACAGGTCGCTGAAGGGGCCCTGCTCCCACTCCTGCAGCCGGGCCCGGGCCGAGATCCGCAGGATCATCGCCATGGCCTCCTCCACGTGCTCCTCGGGCACGGGCACCATCACGAATCCCATAGGTCCTCCGGCTTCCGATGGGAGGCGGGACCCGGTGGCGCGGGCGGCCGCCCCGGTGGTTTTGGGCAGGCGTGAACATAGCGCACCTGTCCGATTCCCCGAGTGGCGCCCACAGCGCGCTCGGTGGCTAGGCCAGGAGGGGGAGGTAGTCGCTGGTGATGTTCGACGGCGCGAAGAACCAGCACTCGAGGGCGTAGCGGATCTCGCTCATGCTCTCGGTGAGGTGGGTGCGGTGGAGCAGGTGCTCGTCGAACAGCAGCGCGTCGCCCGGCTCGAAGCGCGGGATCACGAGCGGCGTCTCCTCGGCCAGCTCGGCCACGAGGTCGTAGGACACCGAGTGCTTGGTCATCACCCCGTCGACCGGGAGGATGTCGAGGCGGGCCGGCAGCACCTCGAGACCGGGTGAGGGGTAGTCGCCCCCGCACGGCGAGAGGGCCACCCAGACGTTCATGGTGCGCACGTCGCGGTCGAAGAAGGACCCGTCCTGGTGCCAGGCCACCAGGTTGTAGGTGGGCAGCGACCGCCGCAGCGTCGACTTCTGGAGCGAGAACACCGGGCGCTCGCCCAGGTGGCCGGCGATGGCCGACGTGATGCCGGCCGCCTCCAGCTCGCCGAGCACGATCTCGGTGCTGGCCGGCGAGTCGCCCAACCAGGTGCCGCCCTGGCGGGCCACCATCCGCCGGAGCACGTTGTCGTGGTACGAGGTGGGGAACGGCCGGTACCAGGCGCTCGGCTCGGGCTCGGCGTCGGGCGCCTGGGGCAGGTTCTGGTGCGTGGTCTCGATCGCGTCCACCAGGCGGGCCACCTGGTCGTCGGCGAACGCCCCCCGCACGAGCAGCGCGCCGTGGTGCACCACGGCCCCGCCCAGCAGCTCGGTGGTGAGCTCGCCGGCGGCCACCTCCGGGATCTCGCCGCGCAGGCCAGGGAACGGGTCGGGGTAGGCGGGAGGCCACTGGCCGACGTCGCGCGGGGTACGCACCGACGCGCCGGCCCGGTGGCGCAGGTCGATGAGGCGCTGCTCGAGGTCGTGGTCGGGGTGGCGGCGGTTGTGGGCGGCGAGCACGTCGACCGCCTCCACGAGCCGGCCCTCCGCCTCCAGCGCGTCGGCCTCGGCCACCGGGTCGGACCCGGTGGGCTCGGACCCGGGCGGGGCGGTGTCGACCGAGGCGGTGTCGACCGCCTCGTTCCCGCTGGCGCCCGACCGGGAGCGGAAGACCTGCCGCAACCTCATGTTCGCTGCCTCCTGAGCAGGGACCGGAGCCCGCCGGACGCCCGGATGGTACCCGTGGACGCCACCGCGGGCCGAGTCGTCGGGGGCGCCCGCCGACGGGCCCGCCGGGAGCGGTCAGCCCCGATCGGCCAGGTCGTACTCGGCGAGGTAGTAGGGGTGGTCCGGGTCGTAGGCGGTGAGCGGCTCGGGACGGTCCACCCGGCCGGCCGGGCGCACGTCGGCGCCCACCCGGCCGGTGCGGGCATCGCCCAGCGAGGCGCGCGCCGCCTCCACGTGCACCTCCAGCTCGGCCACCACCTCCGGGTGGGCGTCGAGCAGGTCGTGCTCCTCGGCCGGGTCGGCCGCCAGGTCGTGGAGCGCCCGCCGCTCCCGGCCGTGCTTGGCCAGGTGCAGCTTCCAGCGCCCCACCCGCACCGCCTCCAGGTCCTCCATCCAGTAGTAGAGGAAGGCGTCGTGGGGCGACCCGGCCGCCGGGTCGAGCAGGAGGGCGCTGATGTCGCGCCCGTCGATGGTGCGGTCGGTGGGCACCTCGGCACCGCACAGCGCGGCGAGGGTCGGGTAGAGGTCCATGGCCGTGGCCACCTCGTCGGTGGTCCGCCCGGCCGCCACCCGTCCCGGCCAGCGCACCAGGCACGGGACCCGCATGCCGCCCTCCCACGTGGTGGTCTTGGCGCCGCGCAGCGGCTCGTTGCTGCCCCCGTCGACCCCGCGCGAGCCGTTGTCGCTGGTGAAGACCACGATCGTGTCCTCGGCCAGGCCGAGCTCGGCCAGCTCGTGGAGGATCGCCGCGGTGGCCCAGTCGATGGCGGCCACCGCCGCGCCGTAGGCCCCGTTGGCCGACTCTCGGGCGAAGCGCTCCTGCACGTAGAGCGGCACGTGCACGTACATGTGGGCCAGGTACAGGAAGAACGGGTCCTGGCGGGCGTCGCGCAGGAACCGCACCGCCTCGGTCACGTAGCGCTCGGTGAGGGCGGCCTGGTCGGGCTGCTGCTCCACCACCACGTCGTCGTCGAGCAGGGGCAGCGGCGGGAGGTAGGTGGGCTCGGCGCCCGGCGGCGGCGCGAACGGGCCGTCGGCCATGGGCGCCTGGCGACCCATGTCGTTGCTGTAGGGAAGCCCGAAGTAGTGGTCGAACCCGTGGTCGGTGGGCAGGAAGCCGCGCTGGTCGCCGCAGTGCCACTTGCCCACCATGTGGGTGCGGTAGCCGGCGTCGCGCAGCAGGGTGGCGAGGGTGACCTCGGTGCCGGCAAGCCCGATGCCCTGCCCGGGGAACAGGACCGGCAGCCCGTCGAAGGACCCGAACCCGATCCGCGGCGGGTAGCAGCCGGTGAGCATGGCCCCCCGGGACGGCGAGCACACCGGCGACGCCATGTAGAAGGAGTCGAGGCGGAGCCCCTCGGCGGCCAGTCGGTCCAGCGCAGGCGTCTGGTTGCGGGTGGACCCGTAGCAGCCGAGGTCGCCGTAGCCGAGGTCGTCGCAGTTGATCAACACCACGTTGGGCCGACGACCGCTGCCCCCGCCCGCGCCGCTCACCCGACCACCTCCGCCAGCAGGCCGTCCACCACCGGTGCGCCCTCGCCCATGCCGAGCATCCCCACGAGGCGCTTCAGCGGGAACGACCCGAGCATGCGGAGGCGCTCCGGGTCGTCCACCAGGCCGGAGAGGTCGCCACCGGGAGCACGGCGGAGGGCGGCGAGCACCACCTCGTGGCCCACGGGGTGCTCCAGCCACTCGGCGAGGGTGCTCTCGCGGTCGAGCGGCAGGGCGAGGGGCGGGCCGTCCACGTGCACCACCGCACGCTGGCGGAGGTCTCGCGACGACGCGCCCACCGCCACCTCGAACTCGCCGGGCTCGAACACCCAGCCCCCAGCACGGGTCGACCAGTAGGACAGGTCCCGCTCGGCCAGGACGACCGTGGCGGTGGCCGTCTCGCCCGGCTCCAGTCGCACCTTCGCGAAGCCCTTGAGCTCGCGCACCGGACGGGTCACCGACGCCTCGGGGTCGCCCACGTACACCTGCACCACCTCCTGGCCGGCCACGGCACCGGTGTTGGTGACGGCGACCGAGACCTCGAGCCGATCCGGGCCCCGCCACCCGGCGTCCCGGTCGGCTCCCGCCGGAAGCACCCGCACGTCGAGGTCGGCGTGCTCGAAGGTCGTGTACGACAGGCCGTGGCCGAACGGGAAGCTCACCTCGCGGCCCACGGCGTCGTGGTGGCGGTAGCCCACGAACAGGCCCTCCCCGTAGCGCACGTGGCGGTCCTCGCCCGGGAAGTTGAGGTGGGCGGGCGTGTCGGCCAGGCGTCGGGGCATCGTCTCGGCCAGGCGACCCGACGGGTTGACCGCCCCGAGCAGCACGTCGGCCACCGCCCCGCCTCCGGCCTGGCCGCCGAGCCACGCCTCGAGCACCGCCGCGGTCCGGTCGATCCACGCGTCGACGGCCACCACCGAGCCGTTGGCCAGCACCACCACCACGTCGGCGGTCACGTCGGCCACCGCGGCGAGCAGCTCCACCTGCTCGGGCGGCAGGTCGATGTGGTCGCGGTCGTAGCCCTCGGACTCGTAGCTCGGGGGCAGGCCGAGGAAGACCACCACCGCGTCGGCGGCGCGGGCCACGGCCACCGCCTCCTCCCGCAGCGAGCCGTGGTCGGCGCGCGGGTCGTCGACGCCGTAGCCCGGCGCGAAGTCGACCTCCACCTCCCGGGGCACCCCCTCGCGCAGGGCGGTGAGGGCGTCGTCCACCCGGGTGGGGTTCACCTTGGAGCTCCCGGCGCCCTGGAACCGCGGCGTGCGGGCCAGCTCCCCGATCACGGCCAGGCGGCCGGCGGCGAGGTGCAGCGGGAGGGCGCCGCGCTCGTTGCGCAGCAGCACGGCGCAGTCGGCCGCCGCCCGGCGGGCCAGCGCGTGGTGGGCGTCGACGTCGAAGGTGACGTCGGCGTCGGGGTGGCCGGCCGCCCCGGCGCGCGCCACCAGGCCGAGCACCCGCCCCACCGCCGCGTCGAGTGCCGCCGGGTCGAGCTCGCCCGCCGCCATCGCGGCCACGAGGCGCGCTGCGCTGGCGCCGCCGGTGGAGGGCATCTCGAGGTCGAGCCCGGCGGCCACCGCGGCCACCGGGTCGTCCACCGCACCCCAGTCCGAGACCACCAGCCCCTCGAACCCCCACTCGTGGCGCAGGACCTCGGTGAGCAGCCACGGGTCCTGCGAGGCGTACACGCCGTTGATGCGGTTGTAGCTGCACATCACGGTCCAGGGCTGGGCGGTGCGCACCACGTGCTCGAAGGCGGCCAGGTAGACCTCGCGCAGGGGGCGCTCCTCCACGTCGGCGCTCACCCGCAGCCGGTCGGCCTCCTGGTTGTTGACGGCGAAGTGCTTGAGCGACGTGCCCACGCCCCGGCCCTGGATGCCCTCCACGAGGGCGACGCCGAGCACGCCCGACAGGTGCGGATCCTCGGACAGGTACTCGAAGTTGCGGCCGCACAGCGGGCTGCGCTTGATGTTGATGCCGGGGCCGAGCACCACCGACACGCCCTGGGCTCGGGCCTCCTCGCCGATCGCGTCGCCCACGGCTCGGAGCAGCTCGGCGTCCCATGACGACGCGAGGGCCGACGCCGTGGGGAAGCACGTGGCCGGCGTGCTGTCGCCCAGGCCGAGGTGGTCGTTGCGGCGATCCTGCTTGCGCAGGCCGTGGGGCCCGTCGCTCACCATGATCGACGGGATGCCGAGGCGGGGCACGGCACGCGTCCACCAGAACCCCTGGCCCGACGCGAGCGAGGCCTTCTCCTCGGCGGTGAGCTCGCCGAGCAGGGCGTCGACGTCGATCGGCTCGGTCATGGGGTGCCCTCCAGGTCGGTGGGTTCGAGGTCCCGGCCGCCGCCGGCGTCGTCGAGCTCGGCGAGGACGGCCTCGGTGTCGGCGCCGAGCGGGCGGCCGGCCCAGCGCAGCCGGCCGGGCGTGGCCGACAGCCGGGCCACGAGCCCCTGCATGGGCGTGCCGCCGACGTCGGCCACGATGCCGCGCGCCACGGCGTGGGGGTCCTCGGCCAGCTCGGCCATCGTGTACACGGGCGCGGCGGCGGCCTGCGCGGCCTCGAACTCGGCGAGCACCGTGGCCAGCGGCCGGGCCGCGCACCACGCCGCCACCGTGGCGTCGACCTCGTCGCGGTGGGCGATCCGACCGGCGAACCCCTCGAAGCGGGGATCGTCGCCGAGGCCCACCAGCTCCAGCACCCGGACCGCCACCGACTCGGCGCTCGTGGAGATGGCCACCCACCGCCCGTCGGCGCAGCGGTAGGTGCCGCGGGGCACCGAGTACGGGATGCCCGACCCCAGCCGGGGCTGGAGCTCGCCGCGCAGCGCCCAAAGGCTCATCAGCGGGCCCATGAACTGGAACAGCGACTCGAGCAGGTTCACGTCGACCACCTGGCCCACGCCCGAGTGCACCGCCACCATCGTGGCGAAGGCCGCGGCCAGGCCGGTGACCTCGTCGGTGAGGGCGATGGGCGGCAGGAGCGGCGCGCCGTCGGGCTCGCCGTTGATGGCGGCGAACCCCGACATGGCCTCGGCCAGGGTGGCGAAGCCGGGCCGCTGGGCGTACGGGCCGTCCTGCCCGAAGCCGGTGACGCGGGTGACCACCAGCTTCGGGTTGGCGGCGAGGAGCTCGACCGGGTCGAGGCCGAGGCGCTCGAGCGTGCCGGGGCGGAAGTTCTCCACCAGCACGTCGGCGGTGGCGATCAGGCGCCGGGCCACGTCGAGGTCGGCGGGGTCCTTGAGGTCGAGCTCGACCGTGCGCTTGTTGCGGCCGGCGAGCTTCCACCACAGCGTCACGTCGTCGGCCGGATCGGTCCAGCCCATGGCCCGCGTGGTGTCGCCCGAGCCCGGCCGCTCCACCTTGATCACGTCGGCGCCGAAGTCGCCCAGGTAGCGGGCGCAACCGGGGCCGGCCACCACCGTGGCCAGGTCGACCACCCGCAGGTCGTGCAGCGGCCCGTCGCCCGGACCCGGACGGCCCCCGTGGCCGGTCACGACAGGACGTGGGTGAGGGGCAGCTCGGCGGTGCGCCCGGTGAGGAGGCGCACGATCTGCGACACGTCGTCGCCCGACGCCAGGTCGAGCAGCACGGTGAGGGCCACGCGGGCCGACTCGACCGGCGCCGACGTCGGCAGCGCGAGGGCGCGGGACAGGTCCAGCCCGTGCACCACCAGCTCCACCACGCGCGTGGCGAGGTACTGGTCGAGCTGCATCTCCCCCACCATCAGGTGCATGGGGAGGTCGGGCGCGCTGCGCTCCACCAGGGCACCGGCGCGCGCCGCGAGGTCGTCGGTGGCGCTCACCCAGCCGTCGGTCTCGGCCGCCTCCCGCTTGGCCCGCGCCGCGATGTGGACGTGGGGGGTCTGCTCGGCCAGCACGATGCGGAAGTAGGCGGCCGCCGAGTAGATCTCGGTGGGGTCCTTCACGTCGCCCTCGCTGTAGTCGAGCAGGGTCTTGAACACGCGGTCGGTGTGGGCCACCAGCTCCCGCACGTTCCACTCGCCCAGCCCGGGCTGGTCCCACTGGTGGTCCTCCACCGCGCCGGCGAGCGAGCGCCACCAGGTGCTCGCGTAGCGGTAGGCCGACACGACCTCGTGGTGCTCGAAGATGTGGTCGGCCACGGTCAGGCGCTCCTCGGGCTGGCGGTGGGGATGGCGAAGCAGCGATCGGCCAGCGACCCGAAGGCGTAGGCGCCGTAGAACCCGGCGTACATGTGGCGGGTCTGCTCGGTCCAGGCGAGGGCCTCGGGGGTGGAGATGCGGTGGTGCAGCTGGAGCACCCTGCCCTCGTGCACCCGGTACTCGGCCCACGCGCCGGGGTAGTCCTTCACGCTCGCCACCTCCACCCACGGCACGTCGGCGGTGGCGGCGAACCGGCGCACCCGGTTCCGGTGCGTGTGGCCGGCGAAGTAGCCCCGGATCGCCGGCCGGCGGGCCACCAGCTCCACCAGGCGCTCGGACGAGTCGACGTCGATCCCGAAGGTGCGGTCGGCCTTCTCGGGCGAGTGGCGGTCGCCGAGGGGGTGGTGCCCGAACACGAGGACGGGGCGGTCGGCGCGGGCGGCCAGCTCGTCGAGCCAGTCGAGCTGCTCGGCGGTGACGGTGCCGGCCACGCCGCCGTCGACCGACGTGTCCAGCACGGCCAGCACCACGCCGGGCAGCGCCACCTCCTGGTGCGGGTCGGCGTGCTCGCGGGAGCGGTTGTAGGACTCGTGGTTGCCACGGACCACCACGAGGCGGTGGCCGAACGCGGGCTCGTACACCGCCCGGAACGCGTCGTGCTCCTCGGGGGTGCCGTTGGAGGTGAGGTCGCCCTTCACCACCACGGCCACGGGGTCGACGGTCGCGATCTCGGCCACGGCCGCCCGGTTCATGACCTCGGGGTAGGGCGGATCGCCGGGCGCCGAGCGGAACACGGGCCCGCTGTCGGACCCCTCGCTGAGGCCGCAGACCTCCTCGCCGAAGTGCACGTCGTTGACGGTGGCGAAGGTGGCCAGCAGCTCGCCGGGCTCGGGCAGCGTGCGGAACGCGAAGCCCTCGATCTCGTGGTCGGCGTCGGGCTCGAGGCCGTCGAAGCGCCGGACCTCCGTGCCCTCGTGGACGACGGCGAACCGGGGTCCAACAGTGGTGAGCTCCGGCGCCGACGCCGCGTGCTCGATCGCCTCGACGAGGTCGTCGGTGGGGTCCGGCTGGTCCTCCGCGCTCACGACGCTGGACCCTACCGGCCCACCCCACCCCTCCGAATGTGCGGTACCAGCGCCGCGTTCGCGTCGATTTCGCGCGTGGAGTTCGCGAGGCCGCGGCGAGCAGACCTGGGGACCGCACGTTCGACTGGGGCGGTCAGGCGCTGAGGAGGCTGGTGGCCCGGGACCAGGCGAGGGCGCGGGCGAGGTCGCCGTCGGCACCCCGGAAGCCGGTCCACCAACCCCGGTCGGCCGCCCACAGGCCCGACGCCACGCTCCGGGCGGTGCACCACGCAGCGACGCGCGCCGGGTCGAGGCCGACGCCGTCGGCCACCAGACGCGTGCGGGCGACGAGGTCCGGCGGCTGAGCCACCACGTCGACCCAGTCGCCCACCTGTGTCAGCAACGGCCAAGGGTCCCAGGCCAGGTCCCCCCACACCGGCTTCGGGTCGATGGCGAGCCAGCCGTTCGCGTCGGACCGCAGGACGTTGCCCGGGTTGAGGTCGCCGTGCGCCAGCCCCACCCGATCCGCCCCGGCCGGGAGCGACCGGAGCAGCTCGACGGCGTGAGCGAAGAGCCCGACGTCGAGCGGGTACGGGGCCGTCGGAGCGAGTCGAGCCGCACGCTCCTCGGTGGCGTCGGCCACTTCGCCGGCCACCGCTGCCAAGTCGGGGAACAGCCCGGGTCCCACCTCAACCGCGCCCAGCCGACGCAGCACGTCGGCCCCCGCCACCAGGTGTTCCTTCACCGCCAGGCTGGCGTCGACCAACCTCGTCCCGGGGTGCACCCGCCGGAGGAGCAACGCCTGATCCGACTCGTCGGCGTCGAGCAGCTCCGCCGCGCCCGACCCGCGCCACGCCGCCAGCGCCGCCGCCTCCGGGAGCGCTTCGTCGTGCGGGAACGAGAGCTTGAGCACCACGTCGGCACCCGTCGACGTGGTGGCCGGCGCCGTCCACGCCGCCATGCCCGTGTCGAACGGTTCCCCGACCACGAGCGACCACCGGCTGGTCGCTCGGGCGACGAGCTCGGGCAGCGAGCCCAGCCACGCAGCACCGGACGGCTCGTCGGACACCGCGTGGCGCAGCACGGCGGGGATCGTCGGCGTCACCGCGT
>JAHBSN010000077.1 GCA_019639095.1 Actinomycetota bacterium | reverse complement strand
TTGACCGTGGCCCGGTAGACGGAGCCCTCCCCGTTGGCCTGCTTGCCCCTCACCGAGACGGTGCCGTCTGGGTTGGTGCTCCGCTTCTGCCTGGTTCGTGTCATCTCTAGTCCTCCGAGGGCCCTGGGTCGGAACTCTTGGCCGGGTGCGGGGAGCAACCGGGGAGCAACGCCCAGAATACTACGGCGGACCTCAATGGCGCTGAGACCTTGTGTAGGTAGGGTTTCCCAGGATTCAGCGAACCCTGGAAAACCCTGGTGTGGAGCTGGAGGGAATCGAACCCTCGTCCGCGAGGCGGTTGACGACCGCGCTACGACCGTTCCCGAGATCGAGCTTGTTCGGCTAGCTCATCGCCGGGTCGATTGGCTTGCGCCCTCCGCCTCGTCTGTTCCGAGGCGTCAGCGGTCTTTCTCGCCGTCAGCGGTCTTTCTCGCCGTCAACCTCCACTTCTGTTGCCGGGCTGTGGTGGTCAGGCCCCGTGCGCCATTGCTGGTCACGATGTCTCTCTTCACCTGACTAGAGGTCAGGCGGCGAGAGCGAAGTCGCCATCGGCGCTTCTTTGGGTTCCCCGTTTAACGAGTCTGAGAAACTCGGGTCGCACGTCCGGCTTCCGGTCCCCACGTCGAAACCGGTCAGCCCCTTGTCAACGAACCGCCCACGGACACGTGGAGGTGGGCGGCGGAGCAAGGCTACCGGACCGGTGCGCCGGCCCCTCAGGCGTAGGGCGGGGGAGGGGGCGGCCCGGGCCGGGGCCAGATGCCCTCCGGTGGGGGCGGGCCCGGGGGTGGGTACGCGCCCCAGCCCGGCTGGGGCGCGTAGGCCGGCGGCGGCGGGCCCGACCCGCCGATCAGCAGCCAGATCACGCCGATCAGGCCGAACAGGAGGCCCAGGCCCAGGCCGAGGGCGGCGAGCAGCGTGAGGATGCCCGAGCCGATCAGGCGACCGACCTCGCGGTCGCTCAGGCTCGGGGCGATGCCGACCTCGGCGGCGTTGCCGCCCGACGCTGAGAGCCGGTAGGTGCCCGGCTCGAGCACCCGGTAGCTCACCACCGCGTACATCTCGCCGGTGGCCCCACCGAAGATCGAGCCGATCCCCGGCTCCCGGGGCACGAGCACGTTCCCGTCGGGATCGGTGAGGGTGATCCGGGGCTCGTCCAGCCCGAGGTCGGAGAACGGGCCCGTGGGCTGGTCGGGTCGGCCGGCCACCGTCGTGGTGGTGGTGGACGAGCGCCGGAACCCCTCGCCGTAGGTGGAGATGGCGAACACGTCGTAGCTGCCGGGCTCGAGCTCCACCCGCCGGCTCCCGGGCACGTTGAGGTCGGCGATCACCGAGTTGCGCAGGTTGGGCCCGGTCTCGCGGATGGTGGTCACGTGCTCGCGCATCCGCCCGATGCCGGCCACGGTGCCGATGAAGCCCAGCACCACCAGGACGGCCCCGGTGATGGCGAGGATCTTGGCGCCCCGCGGCCGCGCCGGCCTGGGGGCCAGCGGGTTGGCGGGGAGGGCCATCGAGCTACTCGGCCCGGCGGCGGGCGGCCATGGCCCGACGGGCGTCGAGGTCGGCGTCCCGCTTGGCGATGGCCTGGCGCTTGTCGTAGTGCTTGCGCCCCCGACCCAGCCCGAGCTCCACCTTGGCCCGGCCCTCCTTGAAGTAGAGCGACAGCGGGATGAGCGAGAGGTGCTCCTGGTCCACCCGGTGGCGCATCTCGTCGAGCTCGTGGCGGTGGGCGAGCAGCCGCCGGGTGCGGCCGAGCTCGTGGCCGCCCTGTGCCGAGGCGTTCGAGTAGGCGTTGATGTGCAGGCCCACCAGGTAGAGGTCACGCCCGTCGAAGCGGCCGAAGGCATCCGACAGCGTGACCTTGGCCTCGCGCAGCGACTTCACCTCGCTGCCCTGGAGCATGATCCCGCACTCCCACTCGTCGAGGATCTCGTAGTCGCGCCGCGCCTGGCGGTTGGTGGCGACCACCTTGTTCATGTCGGGGGGTTTCTTGGCCATGGGAGATCCCGAGGTTACCGGGCTGGTCGGCGTCGGCCCTCGGGACATGCTGGTGCGGTGGCCGACCGTCGCTTCGATCGCGAGATCCTCCGCCTGGCCGGTCCGGCGTTCGTCACCCTGCTCGCCGAGCCGGTGTACCTGCTGGCCGACACCGCGGTGGTGGGCCACCTGGGCACGGCGCAGCTCGGCGGCCTGGCGGTGGCGTCGTCGATCCTGCTCACGGCCCACTCGCTCTGCATCTTCCTCGCGTACGGCACCACTGCGGCGGTGGCCCGCCTGCTCGGGGCGGGGGATCGTCGGGCCGCCGCGCACCAGGCCGTGCAGGGCATGTGGCTGGGGGCGGCGGTGGGCGTGGTGCTGGCGTTCGTGCTCGCCGCCACCGGTCGTCCGCTCGTGGCCGCGCTCGGCGCTGAGGGCGAGGTGGCGGCCAACGCCCTCGTCTACCTGCGGATCAGCCTGCTCGGGTTGCCCTTCCTCCTCGTGGCCCTGGCCGGCACCGGGTACCCGCGCGGCGTCCAGGACACCCGCACGCCGCTGGCGGTGGCGCTGCTCACGGCCACCCTCAACCTCGTGCTCGAGCTGGTGCTGGTGTACGGCCTCGACCGGGGGATCGGCGCGTCGGCCGTGGGCACCGTGGTGGCCCAGGTGGTGGGGGCGGGGATCTACCTGGCGGTGGTGGCACGGGGGACCCGTACCGAGGGGGTGTCGCTGAGGCCCCACCTCGGCACCCAGCGGCGCCTCCTCGTGGTGGGCCGGGACCTCGTGGTGCGAACGGCCGCGCTGCGCGGCTCGCTCGTGGCGCTCACCGCCGTGGCCGCCCGCATCGGGCCGCCCTCGGTGGCCGCCCACCAGGTGGCGTTCGAGATCTGGAGCTTCCTGGCCATGGCCCTCGATGCGCTGGCCATCGCCGCCCAGGCGATGGTGGGCCGCCTGCTCGGCGCCGGGCGGGCCGACGACGCGCGCGCCGCCGGCAACCGGCTGCTCGTCCTCGGGGTGGTGGGCGGCGCCCTGACGACCGCGCTGGTCCTGGCGCTGGTGCCGGTGCTGCCCCGCGTGTTCACCACCGACGACGCGGTGGCCGAGCGCATCCGCCTGCTGCTCGTGTGGGTGGCGGTCCTCCAACCGCTCGCCGCGGTGGCGTTCGTGCTCGACGGGGTGCTCATCGGCGCCGGCGACCAGCGCTTCCTGGCCCGGGCCATGGCCGCCGCGGCCGCGGCCATGGCGGTGGCGCTCGTGCCCGTGTTGCCCCTCCAGCTGGGCATCGGCGCCGTGTGGGCGGCGTTCGGCGTGCTGATGGCGGTGCGGGTGGCCACCCTGGTCATCCGGTTCCGGGGCGACCGCTGGACGGTGCTCGGCGCGCCGGCCTGACGGTACGGTGGCGCCGTGCTGCGCATCGCCCGGTCGGCCCACCTCCAGATGCTCAACCACGCCATCCGGGGTCTGCCGAACGAGGCGTGCGGCCTGCTCGGCGGGGTCTGGGGCACCGACCACATCGAGGTGTTCGTGCCCACCCGCAACGCCGATGCCTCCACCAAGACCTACTCCATCGGGCCCGACGGCTTCGCCGCCGCCGACCAGGCCCTGGCGCCCGGCGGGCTCGACGTGGTGGGGGTGATGCACTCCCACACCCACACCGACCCGTACCCGTCGCCCACCGACGTGGCCCAGGCCGACAACCCGCTGCTGCTCGGCTGGCACTACGTGATCGTCTCGCTGCGCGACACCGAGCCGATGCTGCGGTCGTGGATCCTCGACGACGGCCGCATCGCCGAGACGCCGGTGGAGGTCGTGGAGGGCTGACGCCGGGCCGGGCTGGGAGGACTTCGGGGTGGCTTGGGTAGAATCCTGAGCGTTCGAGTCGTCTTTTGGCAGGAGCCGGCGCAGTGGCGCTCTACCGCAACGTGATGGACCTCATCGGCAACACGCCGATGGTCGACATCAGCCCGCTCAGCCCCAACCCCGGCGTTCGCATCTACGCCAAGCTCGAGGGCCAGAACCCGGGCGGCTCGGTGAAGGATCGGGCGGCCAAGTACATGGTGGAGGCGGCCGAGCGCGAGGGCCTGCTGCAGCCGGGCTCGGTCGTCCTCGAGTCGTCGTCGGGCAACACCGGCATCGCCCTGGCCATGATCTGCCGCATCCGCGGCTACCAGCTCAAGATCGTGCTGCCGGACAACGTGTCGATCGAGCGCCGCCAGGCGCTGGAGGTGTGGGGTGCCGAGATCATCCCGTCGCCGGCGTCGGAGGGGTCCAACGGCGCCATGGTGCGGGCCCAGAAGCTGGCGGCCGACCATCCCGAGTGGTGGTTCCCGTTCCAGTACGGCAACGACGCCAACCCCCGCGCCCACTACGAGGGCACCGGCCCCGAGATCCTGGCCGACACCCCCGACATCACCCACTTCGTGGCCGGCCTCGGCACCGCCGGCACCCTGATGGGGGTCGGCACCTACCTCAAGGAGCACAAGCCCGAGGTGGAGGTGTGGGCCATCGAACCGCCGGCGGGGGAGATGGTCGACGGGCTCAAGAACTTCGACGAGGGGTTCGTGCCGCCGGTGTTCGTCGACTGGGGCGGCTACGACCTGCTCGACCGCAAGATGATCGTGCGCCCCCGCGAGTCGATCGAGTGGACCCGGCGCCTCACCGAGGTGGGCGTGTTCGCCGGCCTGTCGTCGGGGGCCATCGCCGCCGGTGCGGCGAAGTGCGCGGCCGGCATCGACCGCGGCGTGGTGGTGATGATCGTGTGCGACGGCGGCTGGAAGTACCTCAGCACCGGTGCCTGGACCGACGACCTCGATGCCGTGGAGGCCCGGGCCAAGGGCATCGTCTACTTCTGACCACCCCGAACGCGAACGGGCCCGGGCCGCCAGCGGCGACCCGGACCCGGTCAGGATGGAGGGGAGGTGCGGCTCAGTTGCCGCCGCGGCCGGGCAGGCCGCCACCGGCACCGTCGCCACCGGGGCCGAAGCCCCGCCCGGCGGGCGCCTTGCCGTTCACCAGGTCGGTGATGTGCGACTCCAGGTCCTTCATGCGCTCGTCGGCCTGGGCCTGGGTGAGGCGCCCGGCCTCCACCGCCTCGGCCAGGTGGGTCTTGGCGTCGGCCACCATGGCATCGATCACCTTCTGGAGGTCGACGCCCTTCTCCTTGGCCACGTCGGCGATGGTCTTGTCGCCCTCGAGGGCCGTGTGGAGCTCGTCGGTGGTCATGCCGAGCGCCTTCGCGGCGGCGTCGAGGCCCGGGCCGCGTCGGCCACCGGGACCGTGACCACCCGGACCGCCCTCGCCGCGGGGACCGCCGGCGGGCATCTTCCCGTCGACCATGGCGGCGATGCGGTCAGGCAGGGCGGCCTTGGCCTCGTCGAGGCGTGCCTCGGCGGCGGCCACCATGGCGTCGATCACCTTCTGCTTGTCGACGCCCTTCTCCTCGGCCACGTCGGCGATCGACTTCCCGTCTCGCAGGGCCGTGCGGAGGTCGTCGGCGCTGATGCCGAGCGCCTTGGCCGCCGCGTCGAGCTCCGCGCCGCCGCCGAAGCCGCGACCCGGGCCGTGGTCGCCGTCGGCCGGAGGTGCCGGGGTGGCGCTGCCCGACGAGCCCGACGCCGGGACCGTGGTGGTGGCGGCGTTGGTGGACGCGCCGGAGGTGGCCGGGCTGCCGAGCGCGGCGCCCACGACCCCGCCGGCGGCGAGGGCGGCGGTGAGGGCGGCGGCGCCGACGATCTTGGGGTTTGCCATCGGGGGTGTTCCTTGGGTGGAGTGCGGGGACGGTGCCAGGAGACCACGTGAACCTTGGAGGACCCTGGGAGAACCCGGAGAACCTCCCGAAAAGCTACGGCACGCGATCGGGCCGGGTTGAGCGCGGTCTGCGACGATGGCGGTCCCACGTCGCCCCCCGAGGAGCCACCATGCGAGCCGACGGCCGCCAACCCCACGACCTGCGCCCCATCAGCTTCGAGCGAGACTTCACCCAGCAGGCCGCCGGGTCGGTGCTCGTGTCCTTCGGCGGCACCCGGGTGCTCTGCACGGCGTCGATCGACGAGGACGTGCCCCGCTGGATGCGCAACCGGGGCAAGGGCTGGGTGACCGCCGAGTACTCGATGCTCCCGGGGGCGTCGGCCGAGCGCATCGCCCGGGAGGCGGCCAAGGGCAAGCAGTCGGGCCGCACCCAGGAGATCCAGCGCCTGATCGGTCGATCGCTTCGATCGGTGTGCGACATGAAGCTGCTGGGGGAGCGCCAGGTCATCGTCGACTGCGACGTGCTCCAGGCCGACGGCGGCACCCGCACGGCCTCCATCTGCGGCGGCTACGTCGCCCTGCACGACGCGGTGACCCGCCTCGTGCAGGCCGGCAAGCTGGCCACCCATCCGCTCACCGATTCGTGCGCCGCCATCTCGGTGGGGCGCATCGACGGCGAGGCGCTCCTCGACCTGCCCTACTCCGAGGACTCCCGGGCCGAGGTCGACATGAACGTGGTGATGACCGGATCGGGCCGCTACATCGAGGTGCAGGGCACCGCTGAGGGACAGGCGTTCTCGCGTCGGGAGCTCGACGACCTGCTCGACCTGGCCGAGGCGGGCATCGCCGAGATCACCCGCATCCAGGCCGAGGTGCTGGACGCGCCGCCCACGGCCCGGCCGGCCTGAGGACCACGGTGGGCGACGCGGCGGCGGTGCGGGCGGTCCTGGCGTCGGCCAACCCCAAGAAGGTGGCCGAGATCCGCGAGATCTTGGGCGGTGCCCTCGACCTCGTGCCCCGTCCGCCCGAGGTTCCCGACGTGGTGGAGGACGCCCCCACGTTCGTGGGCAACGCCCGGCTGAAGGCGTCGGCGCTGGTGGCGGCCACCGGGCTGGCGGCGCTGGCCGACGACTCGGGCATCGAGGTCGACGCCCTCGGCGGCGCCCCCGGGGTCTGGTCGGCCCGCTACGCCGGCGAGGGGGCCACCGACGAGGACAACGTGGCCAAGCTCCTCGCCGCCCTGGCCGATCGGCCGGACCCCGCGGACCGCACCGCCCGGTTCCGGTGCGTGCTGGTGCTCCAGCAGCCCGACGGCACCGAGGTGGTGGCCGACGGGGCGGTGGAGGGTCGCATCGCGACGGGGCCCCGGGGCTCGGGCGGGTTCGGCTACGACCCGGTGTTCGTGCCGGCGGAGGGCGATGGTCGGACCTTCGGCGAGATGGACCCGGCCGAGAAGCACGCCATGAGCCACCGTGGCCGCGCGCTCGCTGCGCTGCTGGCCGCCTTGGACGGCGGCTGAGCGCTGGCCCGTCCGCCTGGTCAACGGGGCTGGCAGGTGGGGCAGGACCAGGTGGTGCGCCCACCGATGGGGTAGACGTCGAGCTCGGTGTGGCAGCGCCCGCACCGCTCCTGCTTGTAGGCGTAGCGGCCCTCGCCCCGTCGGAGCCGTGAGACCGGGCGGGGCAGGTCCTCGGCGCTCATCGTCACGATGCGGTTCCGTCGGACGCCGAGGCGCAGCTGGCGCACGGTCTCGGCCCACAGGCGGTCGAACTCCTCGCGGGTGACGGCGCGTCCGGGTCGGCGGGGGTCGATGCCCACGATGTTGAGCAGCTCGGAGCGGTACACGTTGCCCACGCCGGCCACCACGTCCTGCTCCATCAGCAGCAGGCCGATCGACCTCGAGCTGCGATGGATGCGCTCCCACATGACCTCCGGCTTCGCGTCGCGCCGGAGCGGGTCCGGACCGAGCTTGGCCACCACCTGGGCCTGCTCGTCGGGCGTGACGATGGCGCAGCGCATCGGGCCGGTGAGGTCCCAGCTCGCCTCGTCGCCCTCCAGCCGGAGCCGGGTGGTGGGCGTCGGCTCGGCGATCACGTCGCCGGTGCGCCGGAACCACTTCCCGATGAGGCCGAGGTGGACGTGGAGCACGTCGCCCGAGTCGTAGGTGTGGAACAGGTGCTTGCCCCAGGCCTCGGCCCGCACGAGCACCTGCCCGTGCAGCCGCTCGGCACCGGCGCGGAACCGCTCCTGGCCCGCGGTGGCGCCCACGGGCCGCCCGGCGAGGTCGGCGCCCTGGTCCCGGGCCAGCCGGTGGATGGTGTGGCCTTCGGGCACGGCCGGCCACGGTACGCATTCGGTGCGAACTTCACGCGCGGGACCGACAGGAACGCAGCCTGGGTACCGCACATTCGGTGGGGTGGGGGTTGTGGGTAGGGTCCCGGGCGCGCCGGCGTAGCCCAATCGGCAGAGGCACCAGGTTTAGGTCCTGGCCAGTGCGCGTTCGAGTCGCGCCGCCGGCACCAGTGTGGGGGAGGTCCAGGGGTGGCCCGCTAACCTGCGGCGCCATGGACCAGCCGCTTCCCCTCCCTCTGGCACAGGGCCCCACGGGCCTCGATCTCGGCGCCGCCGACATCTACAACCGCCTGCTCAAGGAGCGGATCGTCTTCCTGGGCACCGACGTCAACGACAACATCGCCAACCAGCTGGCGGCGCAGATCCTCTACCTCGACGGCCAGGACGACGAGAAGGACATCTGGCTGTACATCAACTCGCCCGGCGGCTCCATCTCCGCGGGCATGGCCATCTACGACACCATGCAGTTCGTGACCGCGGATGTGGCCACGGTGTGCATGGGCCTGGCCGCCTCCATGGGCCAGTTCCTGCTCTGCGCCGGCGCCCCGGGCAAGCGCTTCGCCCTGCCCCACAGCCAGATCATGATGCACCAGCCCTCGGGCGGCATCCAGGGCCAGGCGTCGGACATCGCCATCCAGGCCGAGCGCATGGTGTACATCAAGCGCCTCATGGCCGAGCGCATCGCCGAGCACACCGGCCAGACGGTGGAGCAGATCGAGGCCGACTCCGAGCGAGACCGCTGGTTCACCGCCGAGCAGGCCAAGGAGTACGGGATCATCGACGACGTGATCGTGCGTCGGGACGCCCTCTCCTGATCAGCCGCCGTCGGCCACCACGGGGTTGAGGTCGACCCCGCAGGTCCGGCGGGCGTAGGCCACCACCTTCGCCGACGAGCCGGCCGCGCCCTCGTGGCGCGCCACCGACGTGCGCAGCTGGGCCGCCACCGCCTCGGGATCGTCGTGGTGGTCGGCCACGGCCCCGATCACCTCGTCGGCGAGGTCCACCACCGCACCCACGTCGTTGCGGATGGCCCCGGGCGCGGCGTGGCGCAACCGATCATGCGCGGCGCGCCTCGAGCGTGTGAAGCCACTCCGGGGTCGGCCTCCGCGGCGAACCGGAGGTCACCACCGACTCCAGGGTGGGGGTGCGCGCCACCTCCTTGCAGAACGCCTCGTCCGACCCCTTGTCGCGGGAGCACGCGGTGCCCGCCACGAGCAGCGCGGCCGCCACCAGCGCCGCGAGGCGACGACCCCTCACGCGGCGGCGACGCCCCGCTGCGCGGCCTCGGCGCGAGCCCGGAGGTCGGCCACGGCGTGGGCCAGGCCCTCGGGGTCGCGGTAGAGCGAGCTGCCCGCCACGAGCACGTTAGCGCCGGCGGCGGTGGCCCCGGCGATGGTGTCGGGCCCGATGCCGCCGTCGACCTCGATGTCGACGTCGAGGCCCCGCTCCACCACGAGGCGGCGCAGCTCGGCGAGCTTGGGCTCCATGGTGGCGATGTAGGCCTGGCCACCGAAGCCGGGGTTGACCGTCATCACCAGCACCATCTCCACGAGGTCGAGGACGTGCTCGATGGCACTCACCGGCGTGGACGGGTTGAGGGCCACCGCAGCGCGCCCGCCGGCGTCTCGGACCTGGCCGAGGCAGCGGTGCAGGTGCACCGTGGACTCGGCGTGCACGATCACCAGCTCGCAGCCCGCCTCCACGTAGCGGGGGAGCAGGACCTCGGGCGTGTTCACCATGAGGTGCGCCTCGAAGAGCAGGTCGACCGAGCTGCGGCAGGCGGCGATGACGTCGGGCCCGAAGGTGAGGTTGGGGACGAACTGGCCGTCCATGACGTCCCACTGGATGCGGTCGACGCCGGCATCGGCCAGCGCCCGGCACTCGTCGCCCAGCTTGGCGAAGTCGGCCGGGAGGACCGAGGGGGCGATCTGGACGGGACGGGGCGGGGCATCGGTGGGCACGGAGCCATCCTACGGGAGCGCCCGCGGGCCCCTCGGTAGGCTCGGCGGTCGTGACCGAGCTGGAGCTGCGCACCACCGCCATGGCGGTGGGAGGGGAGGCGGTGGCCCGGGAGCCCTCCGGGCGGGTGGTGTTCGTCGCCGGTGCCGCACCCGGCGAGACCGTGCTCGTGCACCTCACCGACGAGCGCCGCACCTTCGCGCGCGGCTCGGTGCTGCAGGTGGTGTCGGCGTCGCCCGATCGGGTCGAGCCCCCGTGCCCGCACGTCGCGGAGGGCTGCGGCGGTTGCGACTGGCAGCACCTGGCCCTCGACGCCCAGGCCCGCCTGCGCCGCGAGCTGGTGGCCGACGTCCTGCGTCGCGACGGCGGCGTGGCCGACCCGGTGGTGGTGGCCGGGCCCGAGGTGCCGGCGGCCCGGGTGCGCACCACCGTGCGGGGCACCGTCGGCGCCGACGGCCGGTTCGCGTTCCGCCGCCGCCGCTCCCACGAGCCGGTGCCGGTGGCCTCGTGCCTCGTGGCCCACCCGCTCGTGGACGAGGTCCTGGCCGAGGGTCGCTTCGACGACGCCGACGAGGTCACGGTCCGGGTGGGGGCCCGCACCGGCGAGCGCCTCGTGGTGGTCGGCCCCACCGCCGCCGGGGTCGTCGTGCCCTCCGACGTGACGGTGGTGGGCGCCGACCAGCTGCGCGCCGGCCACCGAGCGTGGATCCACGAGGAGGCGGCGGGTTGCACCTGGCGGGTGTCGGCCGGGTCCTTCTTCCAGGCCAGCCCCGAGGGTGCCGAGGCCCTGGTGGCGGCGGTTGGCGCCGCGGTGGCCCGGTGGGCCCCCGACGTCGAGCGGCTCGTCGACCTGTGCTGCGGCGTGGGCCTCTTCGCCGGCACCGTGGGGGTCGGGCGGTCGGTGGTGGGGGTCGAGCGCAGCGCCTCGGCGGTGGCCGACGCGCGCCACAACCTGGCCGACCTCGCCCACGCCCGCCTGGTGAAGGTGGCCCTGGCCCGGTGGCGCCCGAGCCCGGCCGACGTGGTGGTGGCCGACCCGGCTCGCAGCGGCCTCGGCGCCGACGGGGTGCGGTCGGTGGCGGCCACGGGCGCCGGCCTGTGCGTGCTGGTGAGCTGCGATCCGGCCTCGCTCGGGCGCGACGCCCGCCTGCTCTCGGCGGCCGGCTACCGGCACGTGGGGTCCTCGGTGCTGGACCTGTTCGGCCACACCGGGCAGGTGGAGGTCGTGTCGGCGTTCGCGGGGGAAGATGGGGCGGCCGGCGGTGGCGCCGGGGGCTGAGCTCGGCCGACCGATCCGTCATCCGGACCGGAGGGGGGCTCCGTAGAGCGGAGGCATGGAGACCATCACGTGAGCGAGCCGCTCAACGAGACCAGCGACGCCGGACTGGTGGTGGCGATCAGCCGCTACAACCAGGACGCGCTCGCCGAGGCCTACCGCCGCCACGCCGGGGCGGTGTTCGGGCTGGCCAAGCGGCTGCTGGCCGAGGCCTCCCTGGCCGAGGAGGTCGTCCAGGAGGTCTTCCTCCGGCTCTGGAACAGCCCCGACAAGTTCGATCCCGGCCGCGGGTCGCTGCGGTCCTACCTCCTCGCCCAGTGCCACGGCCGTTCGGTCGACCTCCTGCGGTCGGAGACCTCGCGCCGCCGGCGCGAGGAGAACGACCTGCGCCGCACGGCCGAGGCGGGCTACGACCTCGAGCGCGAGGTCTGGGACCTCACGGTGGCCGACCACGTCCGCGAGGCCATCGCCAAGCTGCCCGAGGGGGAGCGCCAGGCGATCCGCCTCGCCTACCTCGGGGGCCACACCTACCGGGAGGTGGCCGAGCTGCTCGACGAGCCCGAGGGCACCGTGAAGAGCCGCATCCGGTCCGGGCTCAAGCACCTCCGAGCCGACCTCGTCGCCATCGGCGTCAACGCCGGGGAGGAGGCCCCGTGAGCGACTACCACGACCAGTACACCGACCTCCTCGGCGCCTACGCCCTCGATGCGGTCGACGGCGAGGAGCAGGCCCAGATCGAGCTGCACCTCCGCACCTGCCCGTGGTGCGCGGCCGAGGTGGCCGAGCACCGCGAGGTGGCCTCGTTCCTGTCCCACGGCGGGTCCGACGCGCCCGACGGGGTGTGGGACCGCATCGTGGCCGAGCTCTCGCCGCCCGCGCCGCCGCTGCGCATGTCGTTCTCGCCGCTGCCCGAACGAGGGGCCGACGTGGTGCCCATCGAGCGCGGCCGGCGCCCCAACCGGGTGCTGGGCGCGGTCCTCGCCGTGGCCGCCTGCCTCCTGCTCGTGCTCGCCGTGGTGGCGGTGGACCAGTACCGGCGCATCCAGTCGATGGAGGACCAGGTGGCGTTGCCCGACGGTGCCGGCGCCGCCCTGGTGGTGGAGCTGAGCGGCGAGGAGGGCAACAGCGGGGCCAAGGCCGTGGTGGAGCGCAGCGGCCAGGGCTTCCTGGTGTCCCACGACCTGCCCGACGTGTCCGACGACGAGCTGTACCAGCTGTGGGGCAACGTCGACGGGGTCATCTTGTCCCTCGGCACCTTCGACAGCGCCACCGACGTCGTGAACTTCCAGCTCGATCCCTCCCGCCTCGACCAGGTGGAGGGCTTCATGGTCACGTTGGAGAAGGCGCCCGGCGCGCCCACCTCCGAGCACCCTCCGGTGATCATCGGCGCCACCGCCTGAGCACCCGTCCTACGCTGCGGCGCGTGCCCACCATGGCCGCGTACCGCATCTCGCAGTGGCTCGAGCCGGCCGCGCTCGTGGAGGTGCCCGTGCCCGAGCCCGGTCCGGGCCAGGTGCGGGTGCGGGTGGCGGGCTGCGGCCTGTGCCACTCCGACCTCGGCATGGGCCTGATCCCCGCCGACCTCGGCGCGTCCATGGGCTGGCGGGTCCCGTTCACGCTGGGCCACGAGACAGCCGGGTGGATCGACGCGATCGGGCCCGGCGTCGCCGGCCTGGCCGAGGGCGACCCCGTGGCCCTCGCCTCGCCGTCGTCGTGCGGCACGTGCCGCTGGTGTCGGAGCGGCGCCGAGAACGCCTGCCCCGCCGGCCTGGTCGGCCGGGGCTACGGGCGCGACGGGGGCCTGGCCGAGCACGTCCTGGTGGACGACCCGAACCGGGTGCTGTTCCCGCTCGGCTCGCTCGATCCGCTCGTCGCCGGCCCGCTCACCGACGCGGGCGCCACGGTCCACCACGCCGTAGCCCGGGCGGGGCGCCGGGTGCAGGCCGACGGGACCGTGCTGGTGATCGGCGCGGGTGGGCTCGGCGCCTTCGCCGTGCAGCTGGTGCGGGCGCTCACCCCGGCCCGGGTGGTGGCGCTCGACCCCAATCCGGGTCGTCGGGCCGTCGCCCTCGAACTGGGTGCGCACCACGCGCTCGACGGTGTGGACGAGGGCAGCGCCGAGGCGCTTCGCGGCCTGCTCGGCGCCGACCCGGTGGACGCGGTGATCGACCTGGTGGGCACCGACGCCACCATCGGCCTGGCCGTGGCCGCCACCGCTCCCGGCGGCGCGGTGGCGGTGGTGGGCGCGGCCCGCGGCACCCTGCGCCGGCCGTGGTACGGCACGCTGCCTCGTGACGGCGAGGTGTTCACGTTCCAGGGGTCGGACCTGGCCGACGCTCGGGCCGTGCTGGCGCTGGCCGCCGAGGGCCGCCTGCGCGTCGACGTGGACCCGTTCCCCCTGGCCGACGTGGCCGCCGCCTACGACGCGATGGAGCGCGGCACCCTCACCGGCCGAGCGGTGGTCCGCCCCTGAGCCGTGGGTGGGGGCGCCGGCGCCGGGTCAGTCCGCCGCCGGCTTGCGGGCGACCAGGTCGATGAGGGCCGA
>JAHBSN010000076.1 GCA_019639095.1 Actinomycetota bacterium | reverse complement strand
CCGCCGCCCGCCTCACCCAGCGCGTGGCCGAGTGGTGTCGCACCCACGGCGACGACGTGCTGGTGGTGTTCGACGGCCGGCCCCAGTCCCACCTCGAGGAGCTCGCCGGGGGCAACCTCTCGGTGGCCTTCGCCCGGCGATCCGGGCGCGACGCGGCCGACGACCGGATCGTGGAGCTGGTGGACGAGCGCTACGCCGACGAGCCGGCGATCACGGTGGTCACCTCCGACCGCGGCCTGGTGGGGCGGCTGCCGCCCGGCGTGGAGGTGGAGGGCGCCGGCGCGTTCCGGCGCCGGCTCAGCCCTTGAGGGCGGCCTCGATGTCGCCGGCGATCTTCTCGGGCTTGGTGGCGGAGGCGTAGCGCTTGATGGGGCGGCCATCGCGGCCCACCAGGAACTTGGTGAAGTTCCACTTGATGCGGTCGCCGGCGATGCCGCCGCGCTCCTTGCGGAGCCAGGCGAAGAGCGGGTGGGCGTCCTTCCCGTTCACGTCCACCTTGGCGAACATGGGGAACGAGACCCCGTAGTTCAGCTGGCAGAACTCGGCGATCTCGTCCTCGGTCCCCGGCTCCTGGTGGGCGAACTGGTCGCAGGGGAACCCGAGGACCACGAGGCCGTCGTCGGCGTAGCGCCGGTACAGCTCCTCGAGGCCCTCGTACTGCGGGGTGAACCCGCACTTGGAGGCGGTGTTGACCACCAGCACCGCCTTGCCCTCGTAGTCGGCGAGGGGGCGCTCGGTGCCGTCGATCGAGGTGGCCGTGAAGTCCGACAGGGTGGTCAAGGTTCGCTCCTCGGTTCTGGCGCGGCGGGGTGGCGGGCGCTGCGCAGAAGGGTACGGAGCCGCCGCCCGGTTCGGACCACGACCGTCACCGGACGTCGCCCGTTCGGTGGGGCAGGCTGGGCCGGTGCCGGAGCCGATCGCTGCCGCCCTGGCCGACGCGGAGCCCGGGTCGTTCTGGCTCGACGACCCGGCCCGACCGGCGCCGCGCCCGCCGCTCGTCGGGTCGGTCGGGTGCGACCTCGCCGTGGTGGGCGGTGGGTACGCCGGGCTGTGGACCGCGCTCCGGGCCAAGGAGCGCGACCCGGGGCGCGAGGTGGTCCTCGTGGAGGCCGACCGCATCGGCTGGGCGGCCTCGGGCCGCAACGGCGGGTTCTGCTCGGCGAGCCTCACCCACGGGGAGGCCAACGGTCGGGACCGGTGGCCCGACGAGTACCCGACCCTGGCCGCGCTCGGCCGGCGGAACCTGGCCGAGCTGGTGGACGCGGTGGGACGCTACGGGATCGACTGCGACCTCGAGGCCACCGGCGAGCTCACCGTGGCCACCGAGGACCACCAGGTGGCGTGGCTGCGCGAGGCCGCCGCCGGCGCCGATCCGGCCGAGCCCGTCGAGCTCCTCGACCGCGACGCCGTGCGGGCCGAGGTGGCGTCGCCCACCTATCGGGCCGGGCTCTGGGATCGGCAGGGCACGGTCCTCGTGAACCCGGCGCGCCTGGCGTGGGGACTGGCCCGGGCGTGCGAGCAGGTCGGCGTGCGCATCCACGAGCACACCCCGGTCACGGGCCTCCGATCGAGGCCGCTCGTGCTGCCCACCGCCGACGGCGAGTTGCGCCCGCGCCAGGTGGCGCTCGCCACCAACGTGTTCCCCTCGCTCGTGCGCCGGGTGCGGCTCCACACCGTGCCCGTCTACGACCACGTGCTGATGACCGAGCCGCTCACCGCCGAGCAGCAGGACGCCGTGGGGTGGCGCAACCGGCAGGGCATCGGCGACAGCGCCAACCAGTTCCACTACTACCGGCAGAGCGCGGACGGCCGCATCCTGTGGGGCGGCTACGACGCCGTGTACCACTTCGGCGGTCGGGTCCGCAGCGCGTACGACCAGCGACCGGCCACGTCCCGCCGTCTCGCCGAGCACTTCTTCGCCACCTTCCCCCAGCTCGAGGGCCTCCGGTTCACCCACGCCTGGGGCGGCGCCATCGACACGTGCACCCGGTTCTGCGCGTTCTACGGCACCGCCCACGGCGGTGACGTCGCCTACGGGCTCGGCTACACGGGCCTGGGCGTGGGCGCCACCCGCTTCGCCGCCGACGTCGTGCTCGACCTGCTCGCCGGGGAGGAGACCGAGCGCACCCGCCTGGAGCTCGTGCGGACCCGTCCCGTGCCGTTCCCGCCCGAGCCGCTCGCCTACCTCGGCATCACCGCCACGCGGTGGTCGCTGGACCGGGCCGACCGCAACGAGGGGCGGCGGAACCTGTGGCTGCGCACCCTCGATCGGTTGGGCCTCGGCTTCGACTCCTGACCGTGCAGCACGGCCTCGTCCGCCGTTCTACGGTGCCCACCCATGACCAGCTTCGTGCAACTCCAGACCGATGCCCCGGGCGACCTCGACTGGGTGAACCTCCACCACGTGGCGCGGGTGCACGCCGAGCGCATCAGCGAGGAGAGCTGGGTCGTGAAGGTGCTGCTGACCACCGGCACCGAGATCGTCGACTCCCGCCACACCACCCAGGTGGACGCCGAGAACCGCCTCATCGAGATCCTGCCCGGCGACGACTGATCGCCTGGTCACCGGCTCCGACGTGGGCCGTGTGACCCATTCCCGGTCGAATCTGCTCTAGCTCGAGCCCGGTTCGGTCGAAGGGTGGAGGATGCCCCCGCTCGCCGACGCCGATCGCGCCCTCACCCGGCGCATGGAGCTGGCCGCGGACGCCGCCGCCCGGCAGGTGGAGGACACCATCCAGCGCACCCGCACGTGGTGCGTGGTGGTGGCCATGCTGATGACGGCGCTCTACCACGGGCACGACTGGTGGGTGGGGTGGATCGGGGTCACGATCCTCGTGGCCACCACCACCTGGACGCGGTGGGCCCTGCTCGCCGAGCGCGGCGGCGACCGCCTCCCGCTGATCGGCACCGTCACGCTGTCGCCGCCGGGCCGCCGGGGCGATCGAGTGGGCGTGGGCCCCACCCTCACCCTGATCGGCGCGGTCTCCATGGCGGGCGACGTCCTCGCCGTGGGCGTGATCATGGCCAACCTGCTCCTCAGCCCCGACGACCCGATCCAGCTGCTGCCCCTGCTGCTCGTGCTCGAGGCCGCCACCCGCTGGGGGCGCGCCGGCGGGATCCTCGGCGGCTTCGGCGGCGGGGCCATGGCGGCGGCGTGGGCCATGGCGGTGCACCACCGCGTCGACGCCGACCTGCCGCCCACCTACCTCACGTTCCGGGTGGCGCTGTTCGTGCTGGTGGGCGCCATGATCGGCAACACGGTGCAGGAGGCGCGGTTGCAGCGCCGGGCCGCCGACGCCGTCTTCAACGCCTCCCGGGACCTGGTGGCCACCTTCTCGCTCGACGGGGAGCTCCGATCGGTCAACCCGGCCTGCGAGCCCGTGCTCGGCTACACGCCCGAGGAGCTCCTCGGCCGAGACCGGACGTTCCTGCTCGACCCCGACGACCTGCCGTTCGGGCCGCCCGACGTCGACCGCTACCGGCGCGAGGGTGCCCGGATGGTGGAGGTCCGCTGCGTCGGCAAGGACGGCCGCCTGGTCTGGATCGAGCTCGACCTCCTCCCCGACCTGCGGTCGGGCCTCGTCTACGCGATCGGGCGCGACGTGAGCGACCGGCGCCGGGCCGAGTCCGAGCTGCGCCACCGCGTCGACCACGACGGGCTCACCGGGGTCTGGAACCGCGACGCCCTGCTCGCCTACCTCGACCGCATGGTGGAGCGGGGCTACCAGCCGGGGCTCGTGTTCATCGACCTCGACCGGTTCAAGGAGGTCAACGACTCCTACGGCCACGTGGCCGGCGACCGGGTGCTGGCCGCGGTGGCCGACCGGCTGTGCCGGGCGGCGAGCAACGACGGCACCGTCGGCCGCTACGCCGGCGACGAGTTCTGCATCGTGGTCGACGACCCCGACGACCTCGAACCGGTCACCGAGCGGGTCCGCACCCTGCTCGCCGACCCGATCGACGCCGGCCCGGTGCACCTGGTGGTGGCCGCCACCCTCGGGACCGCCGTGTGCCGCACCGGCGACAGCTCCGAGTCGCTCGTGGACCGGGCCGACCGGGCCATGTACGAGGGCAAGGCGCGCGGCCCGCACCGGTGATCGGCGGCTGGGGTACCGTCCCGCGATGACCGAACCTGCGACCGCCCCGAGCCCGGCCGACGAGGCCGTGCTGCGCATCAAGGCCTCCCCCCAGCGCATCTACGAGTTGGTCTCCGATCCGGCCGGCATGGGACGGCTCAGCCCCGAGTGCACCGGCGGCCACTGGCTCGACGGCGCCACCGGCCCGGCCGTGGGCGCCCGCTTCAAGGGCACCAACAAGCGCGGGTTCGTGCGGTGGTCCACCACCAACACCGTGGTGGCGGCCGAGCCCGGCGTGGTGTTCTCGTTCGAGACCAAGGACAGCGGCACCCGGTGGACCTACCGGATGGAGCCCGACGGCGATGGCACGATCGTCACCGAGAGCCGCGAGGCCTGGCGCGATCGTCCTGCGCTCGCCCGCTTCTTCACCAAGGTGCTGCTCGGCGGTCTCGACGAGCACGAGACCGAGCTTCGCGACGGCATGGCCGCCACCCTGCGCCGGCTGCGCGACGTCGCCGAGTCGCGCGCCTGACCCGATCGGGCGTCGGGATCAGTCGGGGAGCCGCCAGTCCACCGGCTCGCGGCCGGCGGCCTCGAGGGCGGCGTTGGCCCGGGAGAACGGGCGGCTGCCGAAGAACCCGTTGTGGGCCGACAGCGGCGACGGGTGGGCGGACTCGATGACGACGTGCCGGCTGGTGTCCACGAGCGCCTTCTTCTTGCGCGCCGCCGCACCCCAGAGGATGAACACCACCCGCTCGGGCTTGGCGTCCACGGCGCGGATCACCTGGTCGGTGAACCGCTCCCAGCCGCGCCCGTGGTGCGACGCGGCCTGGTGGGCCCGCACCGTGAGGCTCGTGTTCAGCAGCAGCACCCCCTGGTGGGTCCAGGCGTCGAGGTTGCCGTGGCGGGGCGGCGTGATGCCGAGGTCGTCGTGGAGCTCGGTGAAGATGTTGCGCAGCGACGGCGGCACGGCCACGCCCCGCCGGACCGAGAAGCACAGCCCGTGGGCCTGGCCCGGCCCGTGGTACGGGTCCTGGCCGAGGATCACCACCTTCACCGACGCGTAGGGCGTCTGGTGGAGGGCGGCGAACACCTCGGCGGCCGGCGGGAACACCTGGTGGTTCGCCCGCTCTTCGGCCACGAACGCCTGGAGCTCGGCCCAGTAGGGCTCGGCGAGCTCGGCTCGCAGGATCGGGTTCCAGTCGGTGCGCGGCGCCACGCCGCTACCCCACCCAGGTGGTGGTCGCGGTGGCCCGCACCAACTCGGGGTCGGCCTCGATGTCGGCGTCGGCGAACAGCAGGGGCCGCACCGCCTTGGCCGAGTACGCCTCGGTGCCGTCGACGTGGTGCGGGGAGGTCGGGTCGCCGCTCTGGCCGTAGGCGAGCAGGCCCACGCCCCGGGGCCCGTCGTCGGTGAGCTCCACCGCCATGAAGAAGCTGGTGCCGTACGTGCACCGGTAGCCGCCCACGGCGAGGCCGGTCTCTCCGGTGCGGCCCGGCACCGGCTCGAGCGGCGCCGGGCCCGGCTCCACGCTCGTGGTGGCCAGGGCGCCGGTGGGGGCGAGGATGTTGCAGATCCCCTCGCCCTCGCCGCCGCCGTGCACCGGGATGCGGTGCTCGCCGCGCTGGGCCCACTGCACGTCGCCGAGGGGCGCGTCGATGGCCACGCCGGCGTGGGCCAGGGCCCGCAGCGCCCGGCCCACCGCGACGAGGATCGGATCCGGCCCGGCGGCCGGCGCCGGGGCCAGGCCCCTCGGCGTCTCGATGGGGCGGTCGGGGTCGAACGGCTCGGCGAACAGCGACCCCCCGCCGCGGAGGTCGGCCTTGGTGTACCCGGCCATGGCCTCGCGCCAGAGGCAGGTGCCGACCGAGCCGAGGTCGGCGCGCCGGTCCCACGCGGCGAGCACGTCGGCGGCCGCCCGCAGGTCGAGCTCATCGCCGTCGACGACCACGGTGGACGCGGCGCGGCACCGCGCCACCACCTCGTCCACGAGCAGGTCCGCGGAGAGGCAGGCGTTGTCCAGCGCGGCGTCGACCGCGGCGGCCACCGTCACCTGGCCGCCGCGGGCGAGCCCGCCCGCCACCAGGTGGTTCTGGCGGGTGCGCAGGCTCGGCGCGGTGCGCTCCATGCCGTGGAACGGCGAGTAGCCCACGAGGGGCTCGTCGGGGTTGGTGAGCCAGAACGGGTCGTTGGCGTTGGCCACGTAGTCGGCCCGTTCGAGGCGGGGCGTGCGGGCCACGGGCACGAGGCCGGGGCTGCGGGCGCCGGGCTCGTCCTGCCACTCGTCGCCCGGATCGCTGCCGTCGAGCAGGGCCACCCGGGCGTCGTAGAGCAGGGCGGCGATGGGATCGGTGGCCACCCGCTCCGTGAAGCGGGCCTGGGCCTCGGGGGTGAGGTTGGGGGTGGGCGACGAATCGACGTACCACGCCCGGCCGGTGCGGTCCGCGGCGAGGATGTTCACCCACGGCTGGCCGTCCACCCGGTCGAACACCTCCTGGAAGGCGTCCATGGAGTCGGCCCGGTCCATCTCCAGGAACTGCTGCACGAGGCGGGTGTTGTCGGCGTTGGTGTCCCGGTAGGTGAAGGTGATCTCGTTCCCCCAGCCGATGAGGGGGAGGTTCACGATGGGGCCGTGGTGGCTGCGCCAGAGCGTGCGCTCCACCGTGGCCAGCTGGCCGTCGTGCTCGCGCACCACCACCTGGTGGGTGGTGGGCTCCATGGCCCGCTCCTCGTCGCCGAAGCGGTAGGTGGTGGGGCTCCCGGGCACGAGGTCCAGGCGGGACAGCGTGAACCGGTTGCCGCCCGAGACGGTGGTGGCCCACGCCACGTGGGCGTTGAACCCGACCTGCACCCCGGGCGTGCCCACCAGCGAGCCGCCGTACACGTCGACCACCCCGGGGATCGTGAGGTGGCACTCCCAGAACCGGGCCTCGCCGTTCCACGGGAAGTGGGGGTTGGCCACCACGAGGCCGTGGCCCGAGGCGGTGGCGGTCGAGCCGAAGGCCCACCCGTTGCTGGCGCCGGCACCGGCGGCGCCGGCCGCACCGCCGAGGGCCGACATCGGCGACGGCGGCACCGGCCCGTCGGGCCCGGGCGCCTCGGCGCGGCCGAGCACGCCGGCCAGGTTGCGGCCGCTGGCGAGCAGCCCGAGGTCGCCGAGGTAGGCGTAGTAGTCGAGCTCGCCGATGGGCCGGATCCACTCGGCGTCGGCGCACCAGTGGGGGAGGGTGCCGGCCGAGCGGGCCTCAGCGAGCGCCTCGTTGCACCCGGCCACGTAGCCGGTGACCATCTCCGCCACCCAGGGCGGCTGGGCGGCGCGGAGGGCCTCCGCTCGCGCCGCCACGCCGAGGGCGAGGTAGCCGAAGTCCGAGGCCACGTTGGCGTCGTCGACGCCGCGGCCGTGGAAGCGCGCTCGCTCGCTGCGCACCTTCACGATCTGGTCGCAGAGGGTGGGCAGGTGGTCCCGGGCGCAGGCCCATCCCTGGCCGAAGCCGAGGCTGCCCCAGTCGTCGGCCCGGATGTGGGCCACGCCGTGGGTGGTCCAGCGCACGTCGGCTCGGTGGTGGTGGTCGCCCGTCTCGGTCATGGTCGTGCATCGAACCACCTCGGCGGCGACGGGGCGAACCGTCGGCGGGTCCGGCGCGACCTAGCCTCGGCGCCATGTCGAGGAGGGGAGGGCCGATGGCGGCACGGAAGCGGTCGGTCGGGCGTCGGGCGGTGCCGGCACCTTCGGCGGCGTCGGCGCTGGTCCTCGTGCTGGCGCTGTCGCTCGTGGGGGCGGCGTGCAGCAGCGACGGCTCCGACGGGGCCGACGCCCCCCGCCGCACCACCACCACGGTGTCCGACGACGCCGACGCCAGCACCACCACCACCGCACCGCGGACCACCACCTCCACCACGGCGGCGCCCACGAGCACCGCGGCGCCCGACACCACCGCCGGCGGCTCGTCGGCCTTCCGGGGCGCGGTCGACGGCCAGAAGGACGTGGTGGTCACCTTCACCCGTGGTGCCGACGCGCTCACCGACGTCCGGGCCTCCGGCCTCGAGCTCACCTGCCAGCCCCTCGCCGGCGGCGACGCCAAGACGATCTCCGTCGACGTGGCCATGGCGCAGGTCCCCCTCGGCCCCGGCCTGCTGGAGCACACCGAGCAGGGCGCGCCCTACGAGCCCACCCTGTCGGGCTCGTTCACCCCGGCCGGCGCGTTCGCCGGCTCGCTCTACCTCTCCGGCCAGCGCGACGGCTACGCCTGCGGCGGCGAGTTCACCTTCCTCGCCACCCCCTCCTGACCGACCCACCCCCGGCGAATGTGCGGTACCCAGGCCGCGTTCGCGTCGATCTGGCGCGTGGAGTTGGCCGGGCTCCGCTCAGCCGTCGAGGTGCGGGAGCGGGAACACGTCGCCGGCGGGGAACCGGGCCATCGAGCGGTAGCGCCGGTGGGCGAACCGCCAGCCATCGGCGGTGCGCACGTAGCGATCCCGGTACAGGCCGTAGGCGTCGCTGCGCTCGCCCGAGGCGACCTCCTGGCGCAGCTCGCACATGAACACCCGAGCCGTGGCCGCGTCTCGGTCACCGTTCGGCCACAGCTCGATGTGGGCGTTGAGCACCATGAACTCGAAGAACGAGAAGCGGGCGACGGCGCCGGCGATGAACTCGGCCAGGAGCTCCGGCCCGTCGATCGTGCGGACGGGGGACGTGACGAGGTCGAGCTCGACGGTGGCGTCCGGCGCGAACAGTCCCGGAAGCTCGGTCCACGCCCGCCGGTCCAGCACGTCGGCGTAGGACCGCAGCAGCCGGTCGATCGCCACGTGGTCGACGGTCCGCTCGATGTGGTCCTGCTGCACCAGACACCCCCTGGTCGACGTCGGCCGCAATCTACGGTGGCGCCCGTGGCCCAGCAGCTCGGCGCGGTGACCGTCCTGGTTCGGGACTACGACGACGCCCTCGCCCACTACTGCGACGACCTCGGCTTCGAGCTCGTGGAGGACACCGACCTGGGCGGCGGGAGGCGCTGGGTGCGCGTCGCTCCCCGGGGCTCGGTGGGGGCGACCCTCCTGCTGGCCCGGGCCGCCACGCCCGAGCAGGAGGCGGCGGTGGGCAACCAGACGGGTGGGCGGGTGGCGTTCTTCCTGCAGACCGACGACTTCTGGCGGGACCACGCCCGCTACGAGGCGGCCGGCGTCCGGTTCCTCGAGGCGCCGCGGGACGAGCCCTACGGCGTCGTCGCCGTGTTCGAGGACGCGCACGGCCTCACCTGGGACCTCATCCAACCCCGCTCGACGTCCTGACCGCGGCCCGTCCCGAGCCCGGCGAACTTCACGCGCGAGATCGGCGCGAACGCGGCCCTGGTACCGCACATTCGCTGGGGTGGGTTGCGGACGGGATCGGTCCGGGTCTTGGGGGAGACTGGCGGCGTGATCGACGTGGAGGAGGTGCCGAGCGGGGGGTGGAGCACGTCGGCGCGGCTGCTGCGCCTGCTCTCGATCCTCCAGGCCCGGCCCACCTGGACCGCCAACGAGCTCGCCCAGCGGCTCGACGTCACGCCGCGCACCGTGCGGCGGGACGTGTCGCGCCTGCGGGACCTCGGCTACCCGGTGGACGCCGAGCCCGGACCCCACGGCGGGTATCGGCTGGCGCGCGGCGCGTCGCTCCCGCCCCTGCTGTTCGAGGAGGACGAGGCGGTGGCGGTCGGGGTGGGGCTGCGGCTGGCGGCCGATGGCAGCGTGGGCGGGCTCGACGACGCCGCCCTGTCCGCGCTCACCAAGCTCGACCAGGTCCTCCCCGCGGGCCTGGCCGCCCGGGTGCGCGCCGCCCACGAGATGGTGGGCCAGCTCCACGGCCGCCCGCCCGACCAGGTGGCCGGCGACCTGTTCCTCACCCTCGCCCAAGCGTGCCGCCAGGGCGAGCGGCTCCGGCTCCGCTACACCGACAAGGCCGGACGCGCCAGCGAGCGGCGGCTCGACCCGTACCGCCTCGTGCACGCCGGCCCCCGCTGGTACCTGGTGGGGCGCGACGTCGAGCAGGACGCATGGCGGACGCTGCGGCTCGACCGGATCGACGGGGTCGACGTGACCCGCCAGCGCGTCGAGATCGTGGACCCGCCCGATCCCGTGACCCTGCTGGCGGAGGGCTTCGGCGCCCTCGCCGAGCCGGTGGAGGCGCAGGTCCGCCTGCCGGTCCCCCTGGACCAGGCGCTCGGGCTCATCCCGGCCCACGCCGGCCGGCACGAGCCCGACGGCCCCGATGCCACGCTGGTCACCCTCGACGGACCGGGCCTGGCCCCGCTGGCGCGGTGGCTGTCGGCCCTGGGCGTGGCGGTGGAGGTGCTGCACCCGCCCGAGCTGCGCGACGCCCTGGTGGCGCGCGCCGAGGCGCTCGTGGCCGCCAACTCGTCGACCGGGGACCAGGTCGGGTCAGGCCGGCGGTAGGTCGAGGCGCCGCCGCGCCGCGGCGAGCTGCACCGGGGTGTTGCCCAGGGCGCCGAGCGTGCGCAGCACGGCGCGGCACGCGGCCAGCTCGGCGTTCGACGGGTACGGCGAGCGCAGCAGCTCGAGCGCCACGGGCGGCAGGCACGCCCGGGCGCCGGCCCACAGCGCCCGCCACACCGGCTTGGCCGGGGCCGGGATGATGGGCGGGTCGTCGAGGAACGACACCCCGGCGGCGGCGTACTCGCCGATGGCGAGCTTGGGCCGGTGCCGCTCGAGCGCCTCGTTGATCTCGGCCCAGGAGCGGGGCGGATCGGCCACCCCGGTGCCCACGCCGACCCGGGCCACCTCGTCGACGTAGCGGTCGAGCTCGGGCACGGTCATCGGGTGCAGGGCGAAGCGCCGGTTGGCGGCGGCGATGGCCAGGTACTCGGCGATGTGGACCCACTCGAGCAGCTCGGGGTCGTTGGCGGCGTAGGGCCGACCGTCGGGGGCGACGCCCACCACCGGCCGGTGGGCGCGGTGGACCATGCGGCACAACCGCTCGGCCTCGGCCGACGAGCCGTAGACCACGCCCTGCACGAACTGGCCGGTTCGGCGGGTGCGCCCGAGGAAGTCGTCGCTGAAGGCCGAGTGCTCGGCCACGCCGGCCATGGCCAGGGGGTGCAGCGCCTGGAGGGTGAAGGCGGCGATGCCGGCCACCAGGAGGGAGTGGTCGGCGTGGACCCGCCAGGCCACGGAGTCGGGCCCGAACCACCCCGGGTCGCCGTGGTCCTCGGGGACGTCGGCGAGCTCGGCGGGATCGGTGCCGAGCGGCGCCAGGGCCGAGCGCAGCGGGCCGACGAGCAGGGGCGAGGCAACGCCCACCGCCGTGCCGCTGGCGATCCCCACCAGCAGTTCGAGCGCGCCCGGCAGCGGCGGGATCCACCGGTCCTTGGGGGCCAGCAGGGCCTCGGCCGCCCGCGAGATGCGGCGCGGCGAGCGCCGATCGCCGGCCGATCGGGCCTCGGTGGTGGGGGTGGTGCTCATGGTCGCTCCGGAGCCGGGTGTCCGCCGCAGGTTACGTCGGGGCGCCGGTGGTGACCTGGTCCCTACGATCGGCCCCATGGCCAACCTGCTACCCCGAGAGGTCGACTTCGCCGAGGCCGCGCCGGTGCGCATCGAGGGCTCGGCCACGGTGGCCGCCACGCCCGCCGAGGTGTGGGCGGTGCTCCTCGACTACGACGCCTGGCCCCGCTGGTTCCGCGGGGTGCACTCGTGCCACGCCACCTCCGACCCGCCCACCGGCGTCGGCTCCACCCGCCGGGTGGGCCTGGCCAAGGGTCGCTCCACCGTCGACGAGCGCTTCGTGGCCTGGGAGGACGAGCGGCTGTGGGCGTTCACGGCCACGGCGATGTCGCCGGCGCTGTTCCGATCGCTGGTGGAGCGGGCCACGATCGAGCCCGGGGCCGACGGCCGCACCACCGTCACCTACCGGATGGCGTTCGACCCCAAGCCGGCGCTGCGCCCGGCGCTGCCGCTGCTGCGCTCGGGCGTGCGCCGCAACCTGGAGGCGGCCATGGTGGAGCTCGGGCGAGAGGTCCAGCGGCGGCGACCCTTGGCCTGAACGGCGTCGGCATCGGCGTCGGGCGTCCGGCGTCATCATCGGGCGGCCGGGCCGTCTCCGGGGCCGGTGTCGGTCTGCAACCCCTCCCCGCCGACGGCACCGGCGGCCCCGTCGAGCTCCCGCCCGGCGGGGCCGCAGCGCGTCCGGGGTACCGAGCGCTGAACCGGGCGTCAGCCCGGCTCGGGCGCCACCAGCTCCACCTCGAAGCCGTCGGCGTCCTCCAGGAACGCCACGGCCTGGTGCGGGGCCAGGGGATGGCGGGGATCGTCGCCGAGCCGGGTCCACCCGTGGTCGGGCGCGGCGGCGAGGAGCGCCTCGATGGCGTCGGGGCTGGCCACGTGGAACGCCACGTGGTTCAGGCCCGGACGGAGGCGGGAGTGGAGCATGCCCGGCACCATGTCGGGCGACGCCTCGATCACGATGGCCAGGCTGCCGTGGCGCCACACCCGGCCGTGGTCCCACCGGCGGGTGGCCTCGAACCCGAGCTCGGCGAGCAGCCAACCCCACGAGCGCTCGGCGCGGGGCAGGTCGGGGACCCAGAGCTGCAGGTGGTGGATCGGCACGCCGAGACTCTACGGGCGACCTGCCGAGTACCCTCGCCCGTCCGAAGCGACCGGTGAGGGAGGGGGCGGCGTGCACAGCGTGGGCATCGACGTCGGCTCCACCAACGTGAAGGCCGTGCTCCTCGACCCGGCCGGGCAGGCGGTGGCGCAGGCGAGCCGGTCGCTCGAGACGCGCCGCACCACCGGCGCGGCCGAGCTCGACGCGGTGGCGCTGTGGCAGGCCGTGGTCGAGGCGCTGGGCGAGCTGGCGGCGTCGGCCGGTCCCGGCGGGCTGGGGTACGTGGGGGCCGTGGGCGTGTGCGGCCAGTACTCGTCGATCGTGCCGGTGGACGCCGACCTCGAGCCCGTGGCGCCCATGCGGCTGTACCTGGACACGCGCGGCACGCCCCGCTGTCGGGCCGTGCTGGCCGAGCACCCGGAGGCCCTGGCCGCGTGGACCGAGCGCCACCCGATCCCGCCGGTGGGGGGTGGGCTCTCGCTCGGCCACGTGCTGGCGTTCCAGCTCGACGAGCCCCAGGTGCACGAGCGGACCCACGCCTACCTGGAGCCCGTCGACTACGTGACCGCGCGCCTCACCGGCACGGCCACCGCCACCCAGGCGTCCACCTTCGCCGTGCAGCTCGTCGACAACCGCACCCTGGGCACCACGGCGTACGACCCCGAGCTGGTCCGCCTCGCCGGCGTCGACCGCACCCGCCTGCCGCCTCTGGTGGTGCCGGGCTCCACCGTGGGCACGGTCACGCCCGCCACCGCGGCTGCCACCGGGCTGCCCGAGCGCGCCGCGGTGGTGGCCGGCATCACCGACAGCCACGCGTTCGCGCTGGCCACCGGGGCCGCGGTGCCGGGCCGGGTGGGCGTGGCCATCGGCACCACAGCCGTGCTCCTGGCCACCACGCCGAGCTTCGAGCCGCCACCGGGCTGCGAGGTGCTGGCGATGCCGGGCGTGGAGCCGGGCGAGTACCTGGTGTGGGCCGAGAACGGGCTGGCCGGGCGGGTGGTGGAGCAGGTGCTCACCGCGTTCGTGCACGGCACCGACGCCCTCGGCGACCACGCCGCCGACGACGTGTTCCAGGGGTTCGACGCCGCGCTGCTCACGAGCCCGCCGGGTGCGGGCGGCGTGCGGTTCCTCCCCTGGTTCGGCGGGGCCATGGCGCCGGTGGCCGACCCATCGATGCGCGGCGGGTTCCTCGGCGTGTCGCTCGACACCCGCCGGGTCGACCTGGTGCGGGCCG
>JAHBSN010000075.1 GCA_019639095.1 Actinomycetota bacterium | reverse complement strand
TCGGCGGCGTCCACGCCGCTCCCTGGTGGTTGGCGGCGCGCCACGTCGAGGAGGCCGAGGAGTACGTCGACTCGCTCGACCCCGGAGCGCTCCCCACGCAACCCTTCGCGATCCTGCGGCGCGACGTGGCGGCGGGAGCGTGGCTCCTGACGGAGGCAGAGGATGCGCTCGCGTGACCCCCGCCGACGACGGCCGCTCCGACTTCGCCGGCGTCACGTGGCGGGCTGAGGCTCGCGCTCGCCTCTACGGGGTCGGCATCGGCGTCCGCGTCGCCGATGCGGATCACCTGCCACCGCTCCTCGCCCACCTGCCGCACGGCTCGATCCTCGACCCCACCGGCAACGTCGATCGCCTCTACAGCGCGCTGCTCCGAGAGGACCGCGGAGCGCCGGCGTTCCACCTGTACGCCGGCGGGCGGCGCATCGCTCGGCACGCCGAGCTCGAGCGGGTGTCGCGCGCCTTCGCCGCCGGCGCCCGGCACCTCGTCGCCATGCGGGCGCAGCGACGCATCTTCATCCACGCCGGCGTGGTCGGCTGGCACGGTCGCGCCGTGGTCGTCCCCGGTCGGTCGATGACGGGCAAGACCAGCCTGGTGGCGGAGCTGGTGCGCGCCGGTGCCGACTACTACTCGGACGAGTACGCCGTGCTGGACGAGGACGGCTCCGTGCATCCCTTCGCCAAGCCGTTGAGCATCCGCACACCCGCCGGACGGCCACAGCACCTGATCGAGGTCGAGGCGATCGGCGGGCGCGCCGGAACGGCCCCGCTTCGGATCGGCGCGGTCCTGTCCACGCGCTACGTGCCGGGCGCTGCGTGGCGGCCGGAGGTCGGGTCCCCCGGCGCGGCCGCGCTCGCCCTCTTCGACAACGCCATCCCCGCCCGCAGCCGGTTTCGCGAGGTGACCGAGGCCGTGACCGCGGGCCTCGACGACGAGGTTCGCACCTGGCAGGGGATCCGCGGCGACGCGGCGCCGGTGGCGCGCTGGGTGCTGGCGCAGATGGCGGCCGAACGGATCTGAACCGGTGGCGTTCGCCCTGCTCAGCGACCTGGAGCTGCGGCTCGTCGATCGGATGTTCGCGGCCGGCGTGTTCCGGGAGGTGCCGGCCGTGGTCCGGCCGCCCGGGGAGGAACCACCGGTTGAGTACCAGCTCGGCTGCCTCGTCCCCCTCGCCGCGCTGATCGACACCGCCGCGCGCCCGGTGGGCGCCGTGGTCGAGCACGCGTCGATCGACGAGCTGCTGCGCATCGCCGAGGTGGCCGGGCGCGACCCACGTCGGGACGGCGGGACGCGCACGTGATCGGCACGGTCGTCGGCGTGGTCACGTCGGTCGGGTTGGTCGCGCTGTTCGCCGCCAACCTCCGCTACCAGTTCTACGACCGCACCGCGCGCCGGCAGCGCTCCGCGCTGCTCGGCCTTCGGAGCCAGTACCGCATGTTCTCGCCGATCCCGGGGCGCACCGACCTCCACCTGGTGGTGCGCGACTACGACCGGGACGGCGCGCCGCGGCCCTGCCGCGAGGTCCCGACGACGCCGCTGCGCCGCTGGACGCATGCGCTGTGGAACCCGTGGAAGCGCCGCTGGCTGCCGCTGAGGCCGTTGGTGGTGGAGTTGATCGGGATCGGCGCGGCGCTGGAGGGCCACCCCGCCGCGATCGAGCTGACGACGCCGTACCTCGTGCTCCTCGGGGTGGTCTCCGCCGAGCCCGCCGACGGGGACGTGCGGGCGCGGCAGTTCCTCGTCGTCCACTCCTTCGGGCACGAACCGGAGGAGCCGCCTGCGGTGCTGTTCTGCTCCGCCGTGCACCGACTCGACCGCACCACCGCGGAAACCGGGTGATCGCGGGGATGGGGGTCGAACACTGGGTCGACTGGTTCCACGATCCGGGCCACGTCTTTCGCGCCTCGGCGGTCCTGCTCGGTGTCGGGCAGACCATCGCCACCCTCGAGCTCATCTCGGTGCGCGACGCGCTCGGCAACGGTGGGGTCCACCCCTGGCCGGCCATGCGCCTCTCGGTGCCGGCTCGCCCCGCGGCGTTGCGGTGGGTGCGGGAGGCGGCGTTCGGTGGCCCCGGTGTGCTGGTCCTGCTGGTGCTGCGCCTGCTCGCCGCGGCCACGTTGGTGGTCGCCAGCACGGAGCCGCTCGCATCGGTCGCCGTGGTCGCCCTGGCCGCCCTGCTCGTGACCTTCTCGGTCCGACTGCGCTGGGGCCAGGAGGCCGCCGACGACCTCTCGGTGCAGGTGGCGGTCGGGTTGGCGGCGTTCGCGATCTGCCGATGGGTGGGAGGGCCCGCCGTCGGGCTGTACTACCTCGCTGCGGTGGCGGGGCTCGCCTACGGCACGGCCGGCGTGTCGAAGGTCGTCGCCCCGCTGTGGCGCGACGGCACGGCGCTCGGCTGGGTGGTGAACCTGCGCAGCCTGGGGGCGCCGTGGGCGGCGGACCGGCTGGTGGAGCGACCCCGGCTGCGCGTGGTGCTCTCCTGGGCGGTCATCCTCGGCGAGGTGTGCTTCCCCCTCGCCGTGCTCCTGCCGGCGCGCGGTGTGGTCGCCGTGCTCGCGGTGGGCCTGGCGTTCCACCTCGTGGTGGCGGTGTGCATGGGCCTCAACACGTTCGTGTGGGCCTTCGTCGCCACCTATCCGGCCGTCCTGTTCGCGTGGAACGCGCTCCACCGATGATCCGATCGATGGACGGATCCGCGTGGATGGCCGACGAACCCGAGGAACCCGAGGAACCCGAGGACGTCCGTGCGGCGCGGCAGGCCGGCTTCGTGCGGCTGCTCATGCGCCGCAACCAGCAGGACTCGGTGGACGTCGTCGTCGAGCTGCGATCTCGGGGGCTCTCCCCCGTCCTCCTGAAGGGGGTGGCCACCCGGGAGCTCCTCTATCCGTCGGAGGTGCGGCGGTCGGGCGACGTGGACCTCCTGGTCGCCCCGAGCGAGCATCGGGCCTGCCGGCGAGCACTTGCCGACCTCGGCTTCTCGATGGGGCGCAACGACGGGCACGCCTCGTCGTGGGGAGCGGCCGGGCAGACGCCGGTGGACCTCCATCGGACGCTGCCGCGCTGCGGGGCGAGCGCGCGGAGGGTCTGGCGCGCGCTGGCCGAGCACCGAACGACCATCACCGTCCTGGGGAGCGAGCTGACCGTCCTCGACGGGCCGGCGATGGCCGTGCACCTCGCCATCCACCTCACGCAGACCACCGAGGATCGCCAGCTCGAGGACATGAGGCGGGCGGTGGCCGTGCTGTCGCCGGAGGAGTGGAGCGGAGCTGCAGCGATCGCCCGACGCATCGGGGCGAGCGCGTCGCTGTCGTGGGCGCTCGACCAGGTGGCGGGCGGCACCGAGGTCCGCCGGAGTCTGGGTCTCGCCGCGGTGTCGAGGGAGCAGCTACCGGTGACCAAGCCCTCGGAGGCCGGTCTCGTGACCTTCCTCACCTCGCCGGTGCACTGGCGCCAGCGCACCGTCGCGCTGGCCAACGCCACCAGGCGCGTGACGTCCCGGGAGTCGTTGACGACCTGGGCCCGGACCCACGGACGCCCGCAACCGACCACCACGGCCGGCTCGATCGCCACCCTGGTGGCCAGGGCGTGGCACCACCTGCACCCGGGTGCGAAGGCGCGCTGACCCGGGCACCTCTCACCAGGTCGAGTTGCGGCCCACGGCCCTCAGCGGACCACGAAGTCGGTGAGGTCGGCCTCCCGGGTCCAGGCCCAGTAGTCGACGAGCCGCCACGGGCTGAGGCCGTGGATCTCGCCGGCGCTGTTCTTGTAGAAGGAGTGCTTCACCGAGGGCTGGGCCCACACGAGCGTGGCGAGCTCGGCCTGGCAGCGGGCGTGCCAGTCCTCGTACCTGGCCCGCCGGGGCTCGATCGACGTGATCCCGCCGTCGATGATCTGGTCGAGGGCGTCGCCGATGTAGCGCATCTGGCACTCGGAGTGCAGGATCAGGCTGCCGCCGTGGGCGAGGTTGGTGCCCGGCCCGTACATGCAGAACAGGTTCGGGAAGCCGGGGACGGTGATGCCGAGGTAGGCCGCCGGGCGTTCGCCCCACATCTGGCGGAGGTCGGTGCCGTCGCGGCCGACGATCGTCATCGGGTAGAGCGCCTTCGAGGCTTGGAAGCCGGTGGCGTACACGATGACGTCGGCCGGGTGGCGCTCGCCGTCGTCGGTCACGACCGCGTCGGGCTCGATCCGCTCGATCGGGGTCCGGACGAGGTCGACGTCGTCGCGGGTGAGCGTGCGCAGCCAGCTCCCGTTGTCCTGGAGGGTCCGCTTGCCCGTGGCCGGGTAGTCGGGCGTGACCTTGGCGAGCAGGTCGGGGTCGTCGCCGATCTGGCTCTGGATCCAGTCGAGGAACATGAGCCGGGCACCCTCGTTGAGCTCGCTGACCGCCACCGATGGGTCGCCCCGGTAGTCGGGGTCCACGCGGGCGGCCTCGAGGCCCTTCTCGCACCCGGGCCAGAAGATGAGGAACCGGTACCAGCGGCCGTAGAACGGCAGGTGCTCGAGCGCCCACCGGACGCCGGGCCCGACGGCCTCGTGGTAGGCGGGGTTGGGGAACATCCACTGCGCGGTGCGCTGGAAGATCGTGAGGTGCTCCACGTCGTCGGCGATGGCCGGGGCGATCTGGAACCCGCTGGCGCCGGCGCCGATCATGGCCACCCGCTTGCCGGCGAGGTCGAGGTCGTGGTCCCAGCGTGCCGAGTGGAACGACGGTCCGGCGAAGGACTCCTGCCCGGGTATCGACGGGACGTTGGGCCGGTTGAGCTGGCCGACCGCCGAGATGACGGCTCGGGCTTCGAGGTGGCCGGTCGAGCCGTCGGGTTCGCGGACCTCGACGTCCCAGGTGCCGGTGGCGTCGTCCCACGTGGCGCCCACGACCTCGGTGCCGAAGCGGATGCGTCGTCGGATGCCGTGGCGGTCCACGACCCGCTCGAAGTACGCCTGGAGCTCGGGCTGCTGGGCGAAGAACTCGGTCCACTCGTTGCTGGGCTCGAAGCTGTAGCAGTAGAAGTGGTTGCCGACGTCGACGCGCGCACCGGGGTAGGAGTTCTCGTACCAGGTGCCGCCCACGCCGTCGTTCTTCTCGACGATGCTGAACGGGATGCCGGCCTCGGCGAGGCGGATGCCGGCCAGGATCCCCGACTGGCCGCAGCCGATCACCACGACGTGGAACGCGTCGCGCGCCGCCTGGGACTCGGGGGCGGCCACCCGGCGCGAGTCCCGCCCGTCGAGCTCGAGCTCCTCGAGGAGCATGGGGACGTACTCCGCCGGGACCGGCTCGCAGACGAGCCACTCCATCATCTCCAGGATCAGGTCGGCCGACAGCGGTGCGGGCTCGGGGCAGCCGCGGTCGCGGTAGTCGCAGATGATCGGCAGGGCGAGGTCGCGCACCGCCTGCTGGTCCTCGGGGCTCATGAACCCCTGGACCTCGTTGAGGAACAGGCCGGCCGGCCGCAGGGGGCCGTGGAGGAGCTCGGCGTCGCCGGTGATGTGGACGAGCGACATCACGAGGGTGGGGACGCTGACATCCGCGAGCGCGGCGGCGATCTCGTCGTCGGGCGTGTCGAAGGGGATGCCCGACCACGGGTTGCGGGTCATGCGGGGTACCTCCGGGTCAGGCCACGACGTGGGTGGGAACCGCCATCGTAGGATCGTCCCCTCAGCCGGCCAGCCGCCGGCCTCGTCCTCGTAGCTCAGTTGGATAGAGCGACCGCCTCCTAAGCGGTAGGCCACAGGTTCGATTCCTGTCGGGGACACCATCGCACGAGACGTTTCGCGGCAGAACCGGCCCATGGAGAGCCGGTTCTGCCACCAGAAGGTCGGTCTACCCCGTCGCTCGGGTTCTCGCGGCAGAACTGGCTCGCGATGAGCCAGTTCTGCCACCAGAAGTGCGGCCGAGCTCACTCGCTGGCGAGGACCTCGTAGAGGCGGCGGCGGGTCTCGCTCAGGATCTCCACGGCCTTGGCCTGCTGGGCCGGCGAGCCGGCGCGGAAGACCTGCTTGATGGCGCCCATGGTGCCGCCGAGCACGTCGCGCAGCTCCTGGACCTCGGGGTCCTCGCCGTCGGTGAACGCCTCCCACGGGGGGACGCCCTCCCGGGCGGCCACGGCCTCTCGGCCGGCGTCGGTGAGGTCGAAGCGGCGCTTGCCCTCCACCTCGGTGCCGACGATGAGGCCCTCCTCCTCGAGCATGGTGAGGGTGGGGTACACCGACCCGGGGCTGGGCTGCCACGCACCGCCGGTGCGCTCGCCGAGCTCCTGGATCATCTCGTAGCCGTGCATGGGACGCTCGGCCAGGAGGGCGAGCAGGGCGATGCGCACATCGCCCCGGCGGGCCCGGCCCGGTCCGCCCCGGCGGCCGCCTCGGCCACCCCGGCCGCGCCCGCGGGGCGGGCCGAAGCCGCGGCCGAAGCCGGGGCCGAGGTCGTGGGCCCGGCGGAAGCCGGGACCGCCGAAGCCGCCGAAGCCCTCGGGATCGCCGAAGCCCACGGGGCCGCCGGCGAACTGGTTCACGTCGTTGGTGGTCGCCTCGTGGCGACGGTTGCGTCGATGAGACATCTCATCGTCCTTTCGTTCGTTCGTTTCGATGCGCTCACGATATATCGGAAGCGTGTCGTTGACAACCCCTCTCGCACACGCCGACCAACGGCCCTGGACCGGCGGCTCCGGGTGGCCCACGCTGGACCCGTGAAGGCCTGGGCCGTCGATCGCCCGGGGCCGGCCGCGGACGGTCCCCTCGTGCTGGTGGACAAGGCCGCGCCCGACCCCGGGCCGGGCGAGGTCCGCGTGCGGGTGAGCGCCTGCGGCGTGTGCCGCACCGACCTGCACCTGGCCGAGGGCGACCTGCCACCCCGCCGCCACGGCGTCGTGCCCGGCCACGAGGCGGTGGGCCGGGTCGACGCCATCGGTCCCGGCGCGCACCGGTTCTCGGTGGGCGATCGCGTCGGCGTGGCCTGGCTCGCCCGCACCTGCGGCCGGTGCCGGTTCTGCCAGCGGGGCGCCGAGAACCTCTGCACCGATCCCACCTTCACCGGCTGGGACCGCGACGGCGGCTACGCCGAGCTCGTCACCGTCGACGAGGCCTTCGCCTACGGGCTGCCCGACGAGTTCGACGACCTCCACGTCGCCCCGCTGCTCTGCGCCGGGATCATCGGCTATCGAGCCCTGCGGAGGGCGGACCTGCCGCCCGGCGGTCGCCTCGGGATCTACGGCTTCGGCGGGTCGGCCCACATCACCGCGCAGGTGGCGCTGGCCGAGGGGGCCGAGGTCCACGTGATGACCCGCTCCCCCGACGCCCAGCGGCTCGCCCTCGAGCTCGGCGCCACGTCGGCCGGCGGCGCCACCGATCCCCCGCCCCGACCGCTCGACGCCGCCATCCTCTTCGCCCCCGTCGGCGACCTCGCCCCCGTCGCCCTCGAGGCGCTCGACCGGGGCGGCACCCTCGCCATCGCCGGCATCCACCTCTCGGACATCCCATCGCTCCACTACCAGCGCCACCTGTTCCAGGAGCGCACCGTCCGCAGCGTCACCGCCAACACCCGGGCCGACGGCGAGCACCTGCTGGCCACCGCCGCCCGCATCGGCCTCCGCACGAGCGTGGTCCCCTACCCGTTCGAGCAGGCCGACGCCGCGCTCGCCGACCTCGCCGCCGACCGGATCACCGGCGCCGCCGTCCTCCAGCTCGACCCGGCGTAGGCGGGCGCACGGCTCAGGTTCGCCCCGGGCGGGTATGCACCCGCGTGCCCGCTCGAACCGACCGACCCCCACCGTCACGCCGTCGCCGGCGAGGGGGCCTGGCCGCGCTGGCCTGCGCTGTCCCGGTCGTGGTGTTGGCCGCCGGGTGCTCCCTCTTCGGCTCCGACGACGGCCCTCGCGTGCTGGTGGTGGGCGACTCGGTCACCGTGCTCTCGAAGGAGGAGCTGCGCGACCAGCTCACCTGGGCGGGCACCGTCGACGTGCGCGCCGAGGTGCGGCTGCGCACCGACCAGCTCCTCGACATGGCCCGGTCCGGCGCCGACGAGGACCCCGACATCGGGATCTTCCTGCCCGGCTACAACGACATCCTCCAGGGCCGGGCCGACACGAACGCCTTGGACCAGATGATGGACGTGGCCGCCGGGATCCCGTGCGCGATCTGGCTCCTCATCCCCGTGGACGGCGGCTACCCCCGGGACCAGGTCGACACCTGGAACCGCCGGGTGCAGGAGCTGGCCAAGGAGCACCCGAGCGTCCACGTCTCCGACGGCTGGAAGGTGCTCGTGGAGAAGACCCCGGCGTTCACGTTCATCTCCGACGTCGACGCCGTGCACCCGAACCAGCAGGGCCGCGACGCCCTCGCCAAGGTGATGGCGGGCGTGGCCAACGACCGGTGCCGGTGAACCCAGCGATGCTCGATCGACGTCGGCTTCAGCCGGTGTAGGTCGCCGAGCCCGGGCGGGGGTGGGCCGGGGCAGCCGGGGCCGGACCGGGATGCGATGGCGGCGCGGTCGTGCTGGTGCTGGACGGAGCCGTGGGCGCCGGCAACGGGATCGGCTCGGCGAGGCGGCACGGCGTGCCCTCCGGAGCGGCCACCGAGGTCAGCGAGCCGGCCCGGAGGTCCACCGCCACGTCGATCCCCTGGCCCGAACCGCCGAATCGGATCGTCGCGCGCCTCGAGTCGCCGGGGTTCCAGACGACCACCCCCGGCCGCCCCGTCGGGCTGCACGTGGCGCTGGACTCGAGGCCCGAGGTGGCGGTGCTCGCCAGGGCGCCGGACCCCGAGGGGGCGAACCGAGCGAACCCGGCGAGCACATCGAGGTCGAGCTCCGCCCGCCACGTGCGCGCCGCCGGATCGACCGTGACGACACCGCGACACGTGTCGCACCCGCCGAGGTGCGGGCCGTTGTCGGGGTCGAGGGCCAGGTTCCAGAGGAGCGTGGCGTTCGACCAGTGGTTGCGATCCCGCGCCAGGAGCAGGACGGTGCTCTCGAAGGCCTCGGCCCGACTTCCCTGCCACTCGCCGCCCGAGCACTCGGTCTGCCACAGCTGCAGGTCGGGCCAGCGGTCGTGCAGGGCCTCGTTGGCCACCACCTGGTCGCCGCCGTAGCAGTGGAACCCGGTGCCGCCGATCGGGAACCCGCCCTGGGTCCCGTCGAGCACCTCCAGCGGGAACGACGCCGGAGCCGGGCCGGCGCACGATCCCGGAGGTCGGGCATCGCACCAGTTGTGGTCCCACACGAGCACGTGCGTGTCGAGCCCGGCCCGTACGAGGGCGGGACCCAGGTGGTCGCGCACCACCCGGATCTGCTGCTCGGGCGACATGATCATCGACGGGTAGGTGAACTGCGCGGCGGCCGGCTCGTTCTGCACCGTCAGCCAGCCGATCCGGATGCCCTCGGCGCGGTACGCCTCCAGGTACCGGACCAGGTAGCGGGCGAAGGTGGCCTCGTGCTCGGGGAGGAGCGTCCCGTAGAGGTCGTTGCCGGTGTCCTTCATCCAGCCGGGAGCGCTCCAGGGGCTCGCCACGATCTCGACGTCGGGGGCGATGGCGAGGATCTCGCGCAGGACCGGGAGGACGTCGTCCCGATCGTCGTCGATCGAGAAGCTGCGCAGGTCGGGGTCCGCTCCCGGCGCGTCGGCGAAGCTCACGTGGTCGAGCGAGAAGTCCGACGCGCCGATCACGAGGCGGACCACCGAGAGCCCACCCCGCTCCGGCGCGAACAGCTCCCGGAGCACCGCGGCGCGCTCGGCGGGCGGGAGGCCCACCAGCAGGTGCGCGGAGGATTCGGTGAGCGCGGCGCCCACGCCCCAGGTGCGCTGGCGCGCTGCATCGAGGTCGACGACCACGTCGGCCGCCTGGCCCGCATCCGCCGGCGCGGCCGGCAGCTGCGCCTGCTCCTGGCGTACTGCGCCATCGGCGGTGCTGACCAGCACGTCGGCGGACCCGGGGTCGGCGGACCCCGGCGCGGGCCACGCGCCCGAGCAGACCAGCGCACCGGCGAGCAGCACGACCTTCGACCACGACCGGCAGGACCGGAGCACCGGGCCACGGTAGGCGCGGGGACGATGCCACCCCGGCGATTCGGACACGCCGGTACGCTCGCCCGATGCTCCGTCCCCGCCCCGACCGGCGCGCCCTGCCCGTCCTCGCCCTCGTGGTGGCCTCCGCCCTCCTCGCCGGCGGGTGCGCCGGCAGCGACAGCGAGGGCTCCTCGCCCACCACGGCCGGCGCCTCGGGCGACTCGTCGACCACGATCGCCGAGGCCACCACCACCACGGTCGACCCGACCGCGGCCCCCGCCGGGGAGGTGGCAACCGCCGAGCCGATCCCGTCCGACGGGTGCGGCCGGAGCACGGTGACGGCGGGGACCGAGCAGAAGCAGGACCTGCCCGAGTCGGGCCGCTGGTACCTGCTCACCACCCCGCCCGAGCACGACGGCGAGACGCCGCTGCCGCTCGTGATCGACTACCACGGCCTGTCCGAGGGTGCCGAGATCCACGCCACGTTCTCGCAGTTCGGGGCCTACGCCGCCGAGCACGGGTTCGTGGTGGTGCAGCCGAACGGCACCGGCGAGCCGGTTGGCTGGAACGTCGGCCTCGACCCCGAGACCAACCCCGACCTCGTGTTCACCCAGGACCTGCTCAGCCAGCTCGAGACCGACCTCTGCATCGACACGTCGCGCATCTACGCCACCGGCTTGTCGAACGGGGCGATGATGTCCTCGACGCTCGCCTGCACCATGGCCGACCGCTTCGCCGCCGTGGCGCCCGTGGCCGGGATCATGCGGGCCGACGGCTGCGACCCGTCGCGCCCGGTCCCCGTGCTCACCATGCACGGGACCGACGACCCGATCCTCTACTTCAACGGCGGCGTGGGCGACCGGCTCGGCAACGTGCTGGAGGCGGCGCCGGGGTCGGCCACCACCGAGCCCGAGGCCGCCATCCCGCCGGCCGACCTCGACGGGCCCGGCTACCCCGCCGCCGCCAAGGCCTGGGCCGAGGGCAACGGCTGCACCGGCGACCCGGTCGACACCGAGCTCACGCCGTCGATCACCCAGCGCACCTGGGACTGCCCGGCCGAGGCGCCGGTGGAGTTCCTCGTGGTGCAGGGCGGCGGCCACAGCTGGCCCGGCAGCGAGTTCGGGAAGGCCGCCGAGTCCATCGTGGGCCCCACCGACATGAGCATCGACGCCACCGAGGTGATCTGGCAGTTCTTCCAGCGCTTCGCCCTGCCCCCCGCCTGACCCCCGCACCCTCCCCCAGGAGCACCCCATGGATCCCCTCGAAGCCGCCGCCGCCTCGGGCGACGCCGTCAACGGCCTCGGCACCCACTTCATGATGGACATGGCCACCTACGCCTACGGCGGCGAGCTCGGGTTCGAGGGCGCCGACTTCTACGTGGCCGGCCGGGGCGGGTGCCTGGGCGACGTACCGGCCGACGTCGTCACCGCCGCGTTCGTCTTCTGGGCCCCCGACGCCGTGCGCGAGGCGTGGGAGCGGTCGGCGCCGGTGATGCCCCGCCTCCAGGTGGCCGAGGAGTTCGCCGGCGTGGCCCACCGCTGGGCCGAGGACCACATCCCCGACGACGTCGACGTCGACCTCCCCCGCCTCGCCGACCTCGCCGGTCGCCTCGTGGCCGGCGCCTCGGTGGCGGGCGCGCCGCTGTTCGCCGGCTGGCGAGCGCTGCCCGAGCCGCCCGCGGTGCAGGTGAAGGCGCTGGTGCTGCACCGCATCAACGCCCTGCGCGAGCTGCGCGGCGCCCGCCACGGGGCCGCCGTGCTGAGCGAGGGCATCGACCCGCACGCCGCCGTCGCCCGCCGCACGCCGTACATGCTCGGCGTGTTCGGCTGGCAGGAGCCCCACCCCGACAAGGCCGACGTGCGCGACGCGTGGGACGCCGCCCAGGCCGCCACCGAGCGCGCCCTCGCCCCGGTGTTCGCCGTGCTCGACGAGGCCGAGCGGGCCGAGTTCGCGGCGTCCGCCGTCGCCCTCCAGGCCGCCGTCAACCCCGGCTGACCCGCTCGCTCGATCGTGGCCGACGTCGACCCGACCCCCTGCTGCGCGCCGTCCACCGGTGCCGCAGGCGGCGACGAGGCTCGCTCGGTCGGGCGGCCGGCCACGCCGGTGGCGGCCACGACTGGGTCGTCGCCCGACACGCTCGTCGACATCCCCGCCGGCACGTTCCTCATGGGGGCCGACGACCAGCAGGGCTACCCGGCCGACGGGGAGGGCCCGGTCCACGAGGTGGAGCTCCCCGCGTTCCGGATCGACGCCGTGGCCGTCACCAACGAGCGCTTCGCCACCTTCGTCGACGCCACCGGGTACGCCACCGACGCCGAGCGCTTCGGGTGGTCGTTCGTGTTCGGCGGCCTGCTGCCCGACGACTTCGAGCCCACCGCCGGCGTGGCCGCCGCCCCCTGGTGGCGGCAGGTGTTCGGGGCGTCGTGGCAACACCCGGAGGGGCCTCAGTCGTCGGTCGACGATCGGCGCGACCACCCCGTCGTCCACGTGTCGTGGCAGGACGCCGTGGCGTACTGCGGGTGGAGCGGCACGCGGCTGCCCACCGAGGCCGAGTGGGAGCGGGCCGCACGAGGCGGGGTGGAGCAGCAGCGCTTCCCGTGGGGCGACGAGCTCGAGCCCGGCGGCGAGCACCGGATGAACGTGTTCCAGGGGGACTTCCCCGGCCACGACACCGGCGCCGACGGGTTCGTGGGCACCGCCCCGGTCACGGCGTTCGAGCCCAACGGGTTCGGGCTGTGGAACGTGACCGGCAACGTGTGGGAGTGGTGCTCGGACTGGTTCGACCCCGGCTGGTACCGCCGCTCGCCCCGGTCGGCGAGGATGGGCCCGCCGGCCGGACAGCTCAAGGTGATGCGCGGCGGGTCCTACCTCTGCCACCACTCCTACTGCCGTCGCTACCGGGTGGCCGCCCGGTCGAGCAACGACCCCACGAGCAGCACCGGCAACCTCGGCTTCCGGGTGGCCGCCGACGCGTGATCCCGGTCTCGTCCGGCAGGGTCGGGCCCGGCAGGGTCAGGCCCGACGGGCCCAGCGCTCGGCGTGCTCGAGACGGGTGCGCAGCTGGGCCACGGTGGCCTCGGTGATGCGGCCGATGCCCGAGAGGCGGTTGAGCTCGCCGTTGACCTGGGCGTGGGTCTGGCCGGTGCGGCGCACGAGCAGCACCACGAGCTCGGCGTTCTGCTCGCGGAGGCGCTTCTTCTCCTCGCGTCGGGTGCGGGCGGCGTCGCCGCCGAGCGAGATGCCGAGGTCGTCGAGCGAGCGGCGGTCGCCGGCCAAGGGCGGCGGCGGGGCGAGGGCGAGGACGAGCGACGGGTCGTCGTCGAGGTCGATCCCGCCGTCGTCGTCCACGTCGTCGGCATCCCAGGTGCCGTGGGTGTGGTGCTCGGTGTCGGTGGCCACCGCCGAGAGGGCGGCGAAGAGCGAGAGCTGCTCCTCCTCGCCGGTGTCGAGCGCGGAGGGATCCCGCTCGAAGCGCTCCTGCTCCCGCTTGCGCAGGGAGTGGCGGCGCTGGTCGGCGATCTGGAACGCCCGGGCCCGGAGGCGGGGGTCGTCGGGGATGAAGAGGTACGCCTTCTGGTTCTTCACGCCGGGCGTCCACCGCACGAACCGGCCCACGGCCTGGCGGAAGAACAGCTCGGTCGTGGTGGTGGTGGCGTAGACGCCGACGCGCAGGCGCGGGATGTCGACCCCCTCCGAGACCATGCGCACCGCCACCAGCCACGGGTCGGCCCCGGCGGCGAAGCTGGCGATGCGCGCTGACGCGTCGGCCTCGTCGGAGAGCACCACGGTGGCCTGCTGGCCGAAGCGGTCCCGCAGGAGGGCCACGATGCCGCGGGCGTGGTCCTGGTCGGTGGCGATCACGAGGCCGCCGGCGTTCGGCTGCTCGGCGCGCAGGTCGGTGAGCTGGTCGA
>JAHBSN010000074.1 GCA_019639095.1 Actinomycetota bacterium | reverse complement strand
CCACAGCTGGGAGGAGTACGCCGCGTGGCACCTCGGGCTCACCGTCGGGGCGACCCACGAGACGAAGGGCCGGTACGCGTTCGTGTTCGGCGACTTCCGCCGCGTCCACCGCAGCGCGCTGATCGCCTGCGTCTACCGGGCGAGCGAGTGGAACCACAAGGACGTGGAGCTGGCCGCCCACGACCTGCTGCAGCACCTCGACGCCACGAGCGCCTGAGCGGATCTCCGCTACCAGGGCTGCGCGGCCACGAGCTGCTCGGCCATCGGCTCGAGGATGGCCTCGACCATCGGGGGTCGAGTGCGCCCGCTCGGCCAGACTCGCCCGATGCATCTGATCGACGTGGCCGTGGAGCTGGGCTTCGTCGTCCTCCTCGCCGCGGTGCTGCTCCTCGGCTGAGGCGGCTTCACAGCCCGCGGTGCTCGATCATGCGCTCCAGGAGCACGGTGAGGCGGTCGGCCTCCGACGGCCGCAGGGCGTCGGTCAGGGCGGTCAGTCGTTCCGCCAGCTCGGCGGCGCCGAGGGCGAGGGCGTCGGCGCCCGCGGGGCTGACGGTGACGTGGACGCTGCGGGCATCGGCCGGGTTCGGCTCGCGCCGGACCAGACCCCGCCTCTCGGTCCGGTCCACCAGACCGGAGACCGACGAGCGGTCGAGCCCGAGCGCACGGGCGAGCTCGCTGATGGTCAACCGCCGATCGCGGAGGATCCCGAGCATTCGGAGCTGGGTGAGCGACAGGTCGTGCTTCGCCGCCAGCTTCGTGAGCGAGCCCATGACCTCGAACGCCACGGCGCCCAGCGCCTCGACCAGCGCCGGAGGCGCCGACGCACGATCCGTTGACATAGATGGTACTCCCCCATACTTTAGGTGGTAATCCCACTCTAGATGGCGAGTCCACCATGCCCCACGACCTGTCCCTGCTCCCCCTCGCACCCAAGCCGTCCACCGCTCCGACCGACCGGGACATGACCCCATCGGAGCGCCGCGCGTTCGTCCGGACCCATCGCACGTGCGTCTTCGGGACCCCACGTCGAGCCGACGGACCGGCGATGTCGATCGTGTACTACGTCCCCACCGAGACCGACGAGCTGCTGGTCTCGACGATGCGCGACCGCGGCAAGGCTCGAGCCGTGGCCCGCAACCCCAAGGTCAGCCTGTGCGTGCTCGACGAGCGCTGGCCATTCGCCTACCTGCAGGTGTACGCCGACGCCGCGGTGGACGTTGATCCCGACCTCGTGGTCGACGTGATGATGGCCGTGGCCGGCCGCATGTCGGGCGAGCCCCTGGGCGAGGACGCCCGCCCGTTCGTGGCGGCGATGGCCGCGGAGGAGGACCGCGTGGTGCTGCGCTGCCGGCCTTACCGCACCTTCGCCCAGCCGCCGCGCCACCTCCACCGCAACGACCAGGAGGAGCGCATCACCCACTGGCGCTCCGGCTCCCTCGCCTGGGACGCCGCCGACGAGGGCGGCGCGCCGAGCTGACCCAGCGTGCCTCGATCCGGGTCGGCGGCGCCATAGTGGTACCCCTCGGGAGCGGGCGGACCACTCGTCGCTCTCCGCACACGACCTCGTGACACCTGGAGTGCCCGATGACCACGCCCTCGGGCGGTCCGATCGAACCAGACGCCGAGGACGTGGCCTCGCCACCGCCGGCGGAGGCCCTCCGCTTCGGCACGGCGGCCGGACGCTGGGCGATCCTGGGCACGGTGCTCGGCTCGGGCATGACCATGCTCGACGGCACGGTGGTCAACGTCGCCCTGCCCCGCCTCGGCGAGGACCTGGGAGCCACCTTCGCCGGGCTCCAGTGGGTGGTCAACGGCTACACGCTGGCGCTGGCGTCGTTGATCCTGCTGGGCGGCTCGCTGGGCGACCGCCTCGGCCGGCGTCGGGTCTTCACCGTGGGCGTGGCCTGGTTCACCACGGCCTCTCTGCTCTGCGCGCTGGCGCCGAACGTCCCCGCCCTCGTGGCCGCCCGAACGCTCCAGGGCATCGGTGGTGCGCTCCTGGTGCCGGGGAGCCTCGCGATCCTGCAGGCGTCGTTCCACCCCGAGGACCGGGCTCGGGCCATCGGTGCGTGGACCGGGCTCGGCGGGATCACCATCGCCATCGGTCCGTTCCTCGGTGGGTGGCTGGTGGGCGCGGCGTCGTGGCGGTGGATCTTCCTGCTCAACCTGCCCCTCGGCGCCGTCGTCCTGTACGTGGCGGCCAGGCACCTCCCCGAGTCGCGAGACTCCTCCATCGGGGGTCGCGTCGATCTGGTGGGTGCCGTGCTCGGCGCCGGTGGCCTTGCGGCCATCACCTACGGCTTCATCGAGCAGTCGGTCCCGATCGGCATCGCCGGTGCGACCGTCTTCGGCACGTTCCTGCTGTCCCAGGCCCGGCGCGCTCATCCGATGCTGCCGCTGTCGGCGTTCCGGTCCCGGCAGTTCAGCGCGGCCAACGGCGTCACCTTCGTCCTCTACGGGGGCTTCGGCATGGCGCTGTTCCTGGTCGGACTCGTCCTGCAGGAGACCATGGGCTACACGCCGCTCGAGGCCGGCGCCGCCACCATGCCCATCACCCTGGTCATGCTGGCGTTCTCGTCACGGGCGGGCGCCCTCGCGCAGCGGATCGGACCCCGGATCCCGATGACCGCCGGCCCGGCGATCATGGCGGGCGGCCTGCTGCTGATGACGCGCATCGGCCCCGGCCACGGCTACGCCGCCCGGGTCCTCCCCGCGCTGCTCGTGTTCGCCGGCGGGCTGGCCCTCACCGTCGCGCCGCTCACCGCCACGGCCCTCGCGGCCGCCGACGAGCGCCACACCGGCATCGCCTCCGGGGTGAACAACGCCGTCGCCCGAACCGGGCAGCTGCTGGCCATCGCCCTCGTGCCGATCCTCGGCGGGTTCCCGGCCGGTCAGGCGGTGGACCCCGGCCCGCTGGTTGCCGGCTTCCACGAGGTGGTGCGCTGGGCCGCCGCTGCCTGCGTCGGCGCCGCCGCCATCTCCTGGACCTTCATCCGCGCCGACGTGCTCGAGGACACCGACCCGGGCGAGGCCGACCCGGGGGCACTCCCCGCCTGAGCCGAGCCATGCCCGGTCGCCCGGCGGGGAGCTCCGGAGCGCCGGCCGGTGCCGACGTCGGCGGTCACTGGTCGGTGATCTCCAGGTCGAGCTGGGTGATCACCCCGGCGTCGCCGCCGGTGCCGGCATGGGCCTCGACCGAGATCAGCAGCTTCGAGTTGGCCTGCAACCAGGTCGCGTCGGCGTCGCCGTCGCCCGTGGCCGCGTCGGGCTTCTCGAGCTCCCACCCGAGCGAGGGGAGCCGGTCGTCGTAGAAGGTGAGGATCTGCGCGGGCGAAGATCCGTCGACGAGGTAGCTCGCCGACGTGGTGGAGCCCTCGGTCGCCGTGCCACCGGCGGAGCGGGCCGCAGCGGGCAGCGGGAGGTCGCTGATGGTCAGGTCGCCGCTGCTCGGGGTGGAGGCCGCCGACCCCGGGTCGTTCGGCGCTCCGCAGGCTGCGAGGCCCACCATGGCGAGCAGGACCGCCGACGTGAGGGCGACGAGCAGCGGCGACCGTCGGCGCCGGTGCCGCCGGGCCGGTGCGCCAGCGCCGATGTGGATCCGTCGTTCCGTCCGCATGCGCGCATCGTGCCTCGGGCCCCATGAGAGGGACATGAAGGGCGGAGGGTGGGCGTACGATCGGTGCCCACCCGCGTGACCGGACCAGCCGGGGTCACCTCCCGGCCGCTCACGAGGAACCCGTAGTGTCCACGCGGTGGACGATGGCGTACGGCTCGCGCCCCTGGCTCGCCGGGGGACCGGAAGCTCGTCGTGACCATCGGGGTCGCCCATCGGATCTCGCTGCGGTGGCGGGTCACGCTGATCGCCTCGCTGTTGTCGCTCGCCCTGTTCACGTGCGGGTCGCTGCTGCTCTACCACGACCTCAGCGGACGGCTCAGCGCGGCCATCGACGCCGAACTCGACGTCCGCCTCGACGACCTCGAGGCCAGCCTCGGAGGCACGCAGTCGGGCGACGACGACGCCTTCCTGCGCTCCCAGGTCATCGGTGTCGACGGGTCGGTCGAGGAGCCGCCGGGCTCCGCCCCGATGCTCACGAGCGGGGAGATCGAACGAGCCCGTGCCGGCCCGATCGTGATCGAGCGAACCGTCGCCGGCGTCGGGACGACCGCCCGGGTCTCGGCCCGCCCGGTCGAGGTCTCCGGTGGCACCCGGGTGGCCGTGGCCGCAGCGTCGACGCGCCCGCTCCAGACCGCTCGCGACCGGTTGCGGCGGACGCTTGCGGTCTTCGGGCCCCTCATCGCCGCCGCGATCGGTGCAGGGGCGTGGATCCTCACCGGCGCGGTGCTGCGGCCCGTGGAGGAGATGGCGCTCGGCGCCGCGACGATCTCGGCATCGTCGACCGGGCGACGGCTCCCCGAGATCGCCGGCAGCGACGAGCTCGCGGTGCTCGCCCGGACCCTCAACTCGATGCTCGACCGCATCGGCGACGCGGTCGCGCACGAGCGCACCTTCATCGACGACGCCGCCCACGAGCTGAGGACCCCCCTCGCGATCCTGCGGGGCGAGCTCGAGCTCGCCGCGCTCGACGTCACCGACCACGACGCCGTCGAGGAGTCGCTCGGCGGGGCGCTGGCCGAGACCGATCGGCTCGTGGCGCTCACCACGGACCTCCTGATCCTCGCTCGCTCCGACGCCGGGCAGCTCGAACCGCAGCCGGGCGCGATCGACGTGGGGGCCACGGTCGTCGAGGTCGTCAGGCACCTGCCCGCCCACGACGGCATCCGTGTCGAGGCGGTGGATGCCAGCGACGGCGCCCTGGCCCTCGCCGACGCCCTCTGGGTGCGGCAGATGGTCACGAACCTCGTCGGCAACGCCCAGCGCTACGCCGCATCGGCGGTGCGGGTCTCGATCGACGCCACCGCCACGTCGGTCGAGGTGTCGGTCGCGGACGACGGCGGCGGCGTTGCACCGGCATCGATCCCCACCTTGTTCGATCGGTTCAGCCGCGCCTCGCAGGCCCGGAACCTGACCGGCATCACGAGCGGCTTCGGCCTCGGCCTGGCGATCACCGCCACGCTGGCCGAGGCCCAGGGCGGCACCATCGGTGTCACCAACGGGCCGCCGCTCGGCGGCGCGTGCTTCACGATGCGCTTCCAGGCGGTGGGCCCCGAGCCCACGGACGCTTCCGAGCGCTAGCCCGGCACCCAGCCAACCCGGGCTGGCGGCGAGCATCGACCTCTCATCGGGTTCTCATGGACCCACCCATACCATCGCCCGATGGCCGTCTCCCCCACCGCCGGCACCGTCCAGGTCGTCATCGCCGACGACGACGACCGGTTCGCGAGCGTGGTGGTTCGGGCCCTCGCGAGGGCGGGGTTCCGATGCGCGACCGCCGCCTCGGGGGAGGACGCGCTTCGCCTCGTCGACGAGCTGGACCCCGCGCTGGTCGTCCTCGACGTGGCCATGCCGGCACCGGACGGGTTCGAGGTGTGCCGGATGCTCCGAAGCAGGCACTGGCCGGGACGGATCCTGATCGCAACGGCTCGGAGCCGCGTCGAGGACCGCCAACGGGCGTTGGACCTGGGAGCCGATGGGTTCCTCACCAAGCCGTTCCCCCTGGCCGAGCTCCTCGACGTGGTCGAGGGCCTCGTCCCGCCGCCGACCCCTGTCGACGGCCAACCAGGCGGGTGACCACTGGCCCTCGTCACCCGGCGTGCCCGTGGGGGACCACCACGAGCGGGAGGGTCAGGTGGTCGAGCAGCTGTATCGGCACCCGGCCGACCCGCAGACCCTGGAAGCCCCCCCGACCTCGGGTCCCGACCACGACCATCTGGGCGGACACCTCCCCGGCCGCCGCGAGGATCGATTCGGTGGGGTGGCCGGGGCGGACGATCAGCTCGGCATCCGCGCCGAGCACGCCGGCCAGCTCGGCTCGGACGGCTCCCTCGTCGCGGTACGACCACCCGGCCGGCCGCGGGTAGCTGTCGGCGAGCGGGTCCGGGCAGAAGACGCCGACGAGGTCGACGCCCAGATCGGTGGCGAGCGTGGCCGCCGCGGCGACCGCGTCGGCGTTCGCCGCCGACCCGTCGACGGCGACGAGCACGGGGCCGGTTCCCAGCACGCCGGACTCGCCGACCGCGATGACGCGGCACGGGGTGTGCCGGATCAGGTGCAGGGCGGTACCGGTGCCGCCGAACCCCCCGGTCCCGCCCGCGCTGTGGTGGCCGACGACCACCCAATCGAAGTCCTTGGCCTCGGCGAAGTCCGCGAGCACGTGGTGCGGCTCGCCGAGGAGCGTCTCGACCCTCGCCGGCACCCCGGTGGTGGCGGCGAGGAGGTCCACCAGTTCGTCGTGGTCGCGGCGGGCCAGCTGGTTCCAGGTGTCGGTGGACAGCTCGGCCGACACCGGTTCGATGGCGTGGGCGACGGTCAGCGCGCCGCCGGTCGCCTCGGCGAACGAGGCGGCCCACCGCAGCGGCCCCATCAGCTTCTTGTTGGTGGTGGTGGCCACGAGGATCTCGGTCATGTCGTCAGCTCCCTTGCTCGGTCGCCGACCACCATGCGCCCGCCCCGATGAGAGCACCGTGAGAACGTCCGCGTGTCAGGCCCACGATCGATGCGAGGACCTACGGTCAGGGCATGCGCGTCCTGGTCGTCGACGATGACCCGAAGATGGCGAGCGTCCTGAAGCGGGCGCTCGAGCACGAGGGCTACGCCGTCGACCTCGCCACCGATGGCACCGAGGCGCTGTGGGCGGGCCAGGAGTTCCCCTACGACGCCATCGTGTTGGACGCCGTCATCCCCGCCCCCGACGGATTCGCCGTGTGCGAGGGCCTCCGGGCGGCGGGGCGGTGGATGCCGGTGCTCATGTTGACGGGCCGGGATTCGGTCGAGGACCGGATCCGGGGCCTCGACGCCGGGGCCGACGACTACCTCCCGAAGCCGTTCGCGCTCACCGAGCTGTTCGCCCGGCTCCGCGCGCTGCTCCGCCGCGACCCCGGAGAGCGTCCCGTCGTCCTCGCGGCCGGCGACCTGCGCCTCGACCCGGCCACCCACTCGGTGGCGCGCGGCGACGAGGTGATCGACCTGTCGGCCCGCGAGTTCTCGCTGCTCGAGCTCCTCCTGCGCCACAAGGGCGAGGTGCTGAACCGAACGGCGATCATCGACCACGTGTGGGACCTCGCCTACGACGGCACGTCGAACGTCGTCGACGTGTACATCCGCTACCTCCGGGACAAGGTGGACCGCCCGTTCGGGCGAACCTCGATCGAGACCGTCCGCGGCGCCGGCTACCGGCTGCGTGCCGATGGAGGCTGACCCGTGCGCTCGGGGCTTTCATCTCCGTCTCATCGCCGCAGGTCCACGGTCTGACCTGATCGCAGGTCCGACCGGGAGGACCCCAGGGAGCGCCCGGCCGGGCTCGAACCCAGGAGGCCGCCGTGCACGCACCACCACCCGCCCAGGACACCACCCCGACCACCCGCGATCCCGCTCGGCGAGCCCGAGTGCCGCGTCCCCAGGTGGTGCTGGCCATCGCCATCGCGGTCGCGCTGCTCACGATCGGCGCCGCCCCCGCGGTGGCCCGCGTCGCCGAGAGCGCGGTCTCCCTCCGAGGCGGCCGCAACGCCGGATCCCGTCCCGTCAACGGCCTGCCCACCCCAGACGGGCACCGCCGACTCCTGCTCGTCGGCGACTCGCTCACCTACGGCGGTGCGGCCCAGTTCGACGCCGAGATGACCTCGCACGGCGTCACCACCCGCTACGTCGGCGGGCCCGGCACCGGCCTGCTCTCGAACCAGGACCGCTGGATCCTCCAGACGGCGCAGCAGATCGAGGCGTTCCACCCCGACGTGGTGGTGATCGAGGCGTGCTGCAACTACGCCCTCTTCGACCCCCGCTACGTCACCGCCTCAGGTGTCGCCGTGGCCCCGGACTCGCCGTTGATGTACGCCGAGTGGGCCAAGGCCGCCCGCTCGATCCTCACGGTCGCCCGCTCCGGAGGGGCCACGGTCCACTGGGTCACGACCCCCGACGCCGGCCCGCTGCTCGCCCCGAAGATCGAGCCCCGCATCCGGCGCTTCAACGCGATCTCCGCCGCCCTTCCCGTCAGCCAGATCGACTGGCGCGCCGTGGTCGAACCGCACGGCGCGTTCACGTCGACCGTCGATGGGGTGCGGGTCCGTCAGGCCGACGACCTCCACCTCACCGCCGCGGGGAGCGAGCGCGTCGCCATGGCCACCTGGAACGCCATCAGCCACGACCCGTGGCGGTAGCTCCAGCTCACGCCGCCTCGGTGGGGACGACCGGGACGCCGGCCTTCCACACGCCGGCCACGCGGGTGAGCGCGGCGGCGTCGGTGAAGGGGTCCCCGTCCACGGCGAGCAGGTCGGCGTCGGCGCCACGGGTGAGCCGGCCCTTGGCGGTGAGGCCGAGCGCATCGGCGCCGTCGCGGGTCATGGCTCGCAGCGCCCGCTCGGCGGAGAGGCCGAGCGTCTCGAGGTCCTCGAGCGCGTGCGGGGCGACGTCGTGGGGCCGGAACGGGTCGATGCCGGCGTCGGTCCCGACGACGATGGTCCCGCCGCCGGAGAGCACGTGCACCGTGGCGGCGCGGACCTTGGAGGCGATCGTGTCGTACCGGGGCGGGAGGGGCGCACCCGGGAGGGAGCCCAGCGTGGCGGAGATCGGGATGCCGGAGCGGGCGAGGCGCTCGAGGAGCCCGGCATCGGGGTCGGGCTCCATGGCCTCGTTCAGGAAGGTGCAGTGCTCGATCGTGTCGACGCCGGCGTCGATCGCCTCGGCGATGCCGTCGATGCCGTGGCAGTGGGCCGCCACGGGGAGGCCGGCGGCGTGGGCGCGGTCGACGGCCAGGCGGAGGTCGTCGGGAGCGAACTGCGACATCCACATCGGCGTCGTCGGGGTCATCATCCCGCCGGTGACCATGATCTTGACCACGTCGCAGCCGCGCTCGGCCCGTTCGTCCACGGCTCGGACCAGGGCGTCGCGGTCGGGGCACTCCCCGCCGAGGTACCAGCAGTGGCCCTGCGTGGGGGTGATGGGCGGGCCGGCGCAGGCCATGGTGGGCAGGGCCGGGTCGTCGCGCAGCGCCAGGGTCACGTAGCCCCGGTCGCCCAGGTCTCGAAGCGTGGTCACGCCGCCCTCGAGTGCCCGCCGGGCCGCTCGCCGGGCCCGTTCGGCGAGGTCGGCATCGCTGCGGTCGGCGACCTGGGCCTCGAGGGTGCCGCTGCCGTCGAAGACGAGGTGCTGGTGGCAGTCGACGAGGCCGGGGAGCAGCGTCCGGTCGCCGAGGTCGACGAGGGCGAGGTCGGTCGGCACCGACCGGGCGATGCCGCTGATCCGGTCGCCGGCGACGATGACGGCCGCGCCCTCGTGCACGGTCGTGCCGTCGAACACGCGCGCCGCCCGCAGCGCCCATCGGCCTGGTCGAGACGTGAGGAGCGAGGAGTGGGGATCGAGCACGGTCATCGGGACCTCCTGGGATGGGGCCGGCGCTTCCGGTCCGAGGGGAGGTTCCGGGATGGCCGTCACCGGGCCGTCACCGCGAACGAGACGTATCGTGACGCGGTGGGAACGGGCGAGGCGCATGGTGGCTCCATGCCCCGAACCGTCCTCGTCCGCGTGCTCGGCCCCGTCGAGGTCGACGTCGACGGCGAGCCGGCGCCCCTGCCACCCCAGTCGGCGCGGCTGCTCGCCCTGCTCGTGGCGGTGGGCGGCCCGGTCACCGCCGATGCGATCGCCGAGCACGTGACCGGAGGCGATCCCCGGAGCTCTGGTCCTCGCACCGCGGTGTCACGACTGCGGAGCGTCGTGGGCGACCGGCTGCGGCGCGAGGGGGAGGGCTATGTGCTCGTCCTCGGCGGCGACGAACTGGACGTCGAGCGGTTCCGGGCCCTCGTCTCGCAGGCGGCCGACCTCGACGGTGCCGATCGCGTCGGCTCGCTGCGAGCCGCCCTCGGCCTGTGGCGGGGCCGGGCCTTCGGGCGGCTCGGCGACGAGCACTGGGCCCTCGGGCCGGCGGCCGAGCTCGACCGGGCGCGGGCCCTCGCCACCGAGGACCTCGCGTCGACGCTGGTGGAGGCCGGGGATCCGAGCGCCATCCCCCTCCTCGAGGCCCACGTGACCGACCACCTGCTCGCGGAGCGACCGGTCGCGCTGCTCATGGAGGCGCTCGCCGCCGATGGCCGGACGGCCGAGGCCGGGCGTGCGTTCCAGCGGCTCCGGGCCGACCTGGGCGAGGCCGGCCTCGAACCGTCGGCCGAGCTGGCCGACCTCGATCGTCGGCTGCTGCGGGGCGAGGTGCACCGGCGGGGTGCGTCGCGCGTGCGCTCGGACCCCCCGCAGGGCCGGGTCACCCTCCTGTTCACCGATGTCGTCGGATCCACCGCCCTCTGGGACACCGACCCGGACACGATGTCGGCGAGCCTCCAGGTGCACGACGAGGTGGTGCGCGCCGAGGTCGATGCGCACGACGGCCACCTGTTCGCCACCGGCGGCGACGGGTTCGCCATCGCGTTCCGAAGCGCCTCGACGGGCGTGCGCGCGGCGCTCGCCGTGCAGCGGCGCCTGGAGGAGGCCGCGTGGCCCGGATCCCCCCTGGCCGTCCGGATGGGGCTCCACACCGGCACGCCCGAGGTCCGCGACGACGACTACTTCGGTCCCGACGTGAACCTCGCCGCCCGGGTCGGGGCCGCCGCCGGCGGTGGGCAGGTGCTGCTCACCGACGCCACCCGTGACGAGGCGGGCGCCGACGACACGACCAGGCTCGGCACGCATCGCCTCCGCGGGATCAGCGAGCCGGTGCGGCTGTGGCAGCTGGGCACCCGGGTCCACCCCCCGCTCCGGGCCGGCGTGCTCACGCCGGTGCAGCTCCCCGAGCCGAGGTCCGAGCTGCTGGGCCGTGAGACGAGCGTGGCGACCATCTGCGCACGGATCGGCTCGTCACGACTGGTCACCATCACCGGGGCGGGCGGCGCCGGGAAGACCCGGCTCGCCATCGAGGTGGCGCGACGCCTGATCCCGGACCATCCCGGCGGCACCACCTTCGTCGACCTCACCCTCGTCGACACGACCGCCGACCTGCTCGGCGTGTTCGCGGCGGCCCTCGGCGCTCCCGACGACGCCGGCGCGCTCGACCGGGCGCTCCGGGCCGCGGCACCAGATGACGTCCTGCTCGTGGTCGACAACTGCGAGCACGTCCTCGACCCGGCGGCCGAGGTCGTGGACGACCTGTTGCTCCGGCACGGCAACCTCCGCGTCCTCGCCACGTCGCGGGAGGCCCTGGAGATCGACGGCGAGCACACCCACCGGCTCGTGTCGCTCGACGCGAGCCCGTCGGGCGCCGCCGTCGACCTCTTCCTCGAGCGGGCCGGCCTGGCCGAGGGCACCGATCGAACGCTCGTGGCCGAGATCTGCGAGGCGCTCGACGGCCTCCCGCTGGCCATCGAGCTCGCCGCGACCCGGACCCGGTCCATGTCGCTCGTCGAGCTGCGGGACCACCTCGACGATCGGTTCCGCCTCCTGACCGGCGGTCGTCGTCGATCCCGTCGGCGACAGACGACCCTCGACGCGGTCATCGCCTGGAGCCACGACCTGCTCGAGCCTGCCGAGCGCCGGTTCCTCCACGCGCTGTCGGTGTTCGTGGGCTCGTTCGACGCGGAGAGCGCTGCTGCGGCCACCGAGCTCGAGGGCCCGGCCGCGCTGGTGCTGCTCGACGCGCTCGTCGCCAAGTCGATGGTCGAGCCGGTCGAGTCGACCCAGCCCACCCGGTACCGGCTCCTCGAATCGATCCGCCTGTTCGCCGCCGAGCGACTCGCCGCCGAGCAGCGGTCCGACGACGTGCGAGCTCGCGTCGCCCGGTTCCTCGGCGACCGCCACCGCGCCCGGCGCCGAGCCGACATGCTCTACCAGGAGGCGAACCGGAACGATCAGCCGACCGCGCTGGCGCTGGCGCTCTGGGCGCTGGAGCGCCGGGAGCTCGCGCTGTTCGCACGGGTCATCCACGGGGTCGCCTGGGACCAGGTCAGCGCGTTCACGAGCGATCCCGAGGGCAGCGCCGCGCTCGCCGAGCTCCTCGACCCCGACCGGCACGACGTCGAGGACCTCGAGCGGCAGGAGCGCCAGGACCTCATCACGATGCTGGGCGGGGCGAGCCCTCACGTGGAGCACACCGTCGGTCCCGCTCGCACCATCGCGGAGCGCGTCCTCCACTGGGCCGACGAGGAGGTCTCCTGGAGCGCGATCCACGACTCCGAGCAGACCAGGCGGGCCGGCCTCGTCCGCCAGGTGCTCACGCCGATGCTGCCCCGGGACCCACCGGCCGTCCTCGACCGCTTCCCCGCGGGCACCGGCCTCCGCGCCCTGGCGGGGCCGAGCCGGGCCGCGGCCCACGGGCTGCTCGGGGACTGGGCGGCCGCGCTGCACGTGGTCCGCGACGAAGCGCCCGCCACCGACGACCCCGCCCTGCGCCTCTTCGTCGGCAGCTGCCTCGCCTACCTCCAGACCATGAGCGGCGACCCCGACGGTGCGCTCGCCACGCTGGCGGACCTCCCCGACGGCTTCCCCCCGGGGCACCCCGCGGCGGCGCGCCGCCACATCGCCGAAGCGGCCGCGCACGTGGCTCGCGGCGACGCCGCCCGGGGCCGCAGCGCCATCTTGCACGACCTCGGTGCGCGCCAGCTGAGCGGCGGCGGCCACCAGTCCACCCACCTCGCGGTCCTCGCGTGGATCCGCCACCGCACGGGCCACCACGAGCGGGCGACCGAGCTCATCGACGCCACCGTCGTGCGCTTCGACCTCGACCTCCTGCTGACGTGCCGCATCAAGGCGATCATCTCGGGCTGGGCGGACCACGAGTTCCTCGACCGGGTGGTCGAGTGGCACGACGACCCGGGCCGGGCGAGCATCGACCCACGAACCCGCCTGGGCACGATGGCCGACCTCGTCGACCAGGAGGTCGAACCCTGGACCTGACCCTCGGTCAGCGGTGGGCGGCGTGGATCACCGCCAGCTCGGCACGGGAGCTGATCCCCAACTTGGCGTAGACGTGCGCGAGGTGGGTCTTGACCGTGCTCCGGCTCATCAGGAGGCGCGCGGCGATCTGGGGGTTGTTGAGCCCGTCGGCCACCGCCGCCACCACCTGGAGCTCGGTGGGCGTGAGGCTGGGCCAGCCCATGCCGGGCCGGAGCCGTCGGCCGCGCGACCGGAGGGCGAGCTCGACCACGTCGGCCAGCTCGGCGTCCCGGGTGGACGCCCCTCCCCGGGCGAACAGGTCGGGAGCCCCGGCGGCAGCCGTCTCGGTCGCCGCGACCACCGCGCCCTGCAGCGCGGTCGCCACGACGCCGGAGGCCTCACGGGTCCGAGCGGCGGCGGCGGCCCACCGGCCGGCCCGCTCGACATCACCGCCGAGCGCGTGCGCCCACGCCAGGAGGTCCAGCGCCGCGCACGCGGTCGGGTCCACGTCGCGGCCCTGGAGCAGCCCGAGCGCCTGGAGCGACTGCTCGGCGGCCTCAGCCGGGTCGCCCGCGGCGGCCGCAGCATGCGCACGGGCCATGGCGCAGACGGCCTGCAGGTACTCCGACCGCAGCTGCGTGGCCGCCTCGAGCAGCTCGTCGGCAAGTGGGCCGGTGGCGGTGGGGTCCACCTGGCGCTCGGCGTCGAGCAGGAGGCGCAGGCACTGCGCCACGCCCCAGACGACCTGGCCTGCGGCGCAGTCCTCGAGGATCGGGCGGAGCTCGTCGCGCGTGGGCAGGTCGACCCCGAGGGCCGTGCGTCGGCGGGCGTCGGCCAGTGCGAGCGAGCGCGCGGCCGACTCGCCGCCGCCGTCAGCCTCGAGCTCCCGCCGGGCGAGCTCGATCGCCCGCTCGGCCTCGTCGTGCTCGCCGCGCTCGAGGAGCGCGGTCACGAGCAGCTCGGTCGCCCAGGCGCG
>JAHBSN010000073.1 GCA_019639095.1 Actinomycetota bacterium | reverse complement strand
TGGCGGTCGCCGTGTCGGGGGTGAAGGCGTAGAGCGTGTTGCCCTCGCCGTCCACGAGGATCTCGCCCAGGTCGCTTTCGGCCACCTTGAGGTCGACCGCCGAGGAGGCGGAAGCGCCGTCGGAGGCGGCCGTGGTGGTTGCCGCCGAGCCAGATGCGCCGTCGCTGCCCCCGTCGCTCCCGCAGCCGACGAGGACGAGGGCGAGCGCCAGGCCGGCCGCTGCGCTCCCGGCGGCCCGGCGAGCGGTCCGACGGCGGCTGGCGGCGCCGGGGGTGGTGCGGTTCCTGGTGGCAAGGGTCATGGCGATCTCTCCTCCGTGGGTGCGGGCCCGCCGTTCGGTGTGCCCTCCCCTACCTACGGCGGTCCGCACCGCAGAGATTTTCCAATCCCTCCTGCGCCCTCGCCCGTATGGTCCGGTGTGATGGGTGAGGGGCCGTCGTATGTCGACCGGCTCTCCGACGCGGCGCTGCTCGCGGCGGTGAGCGTGGGCGACGAGTACGCCGCCACCGTGTTCGTGCGCCGGTTCCAGCGGCAGGTCTACGGCCTGGCCGCCCACATGTGCGGCGACGCCGCGCTGGCCGAGGACGTCGCGCAGCGGACCTTCGAGCGGGTCTGGCTCCACGCCACCTCCTACGACTCGCGTCGCGGATCGGTGCGGACCTGGGTGCTCACGATCTGTCGCCGCCAGACGATCGACGCCTGGCGGCTCGAGCGGTCGATCCCCCTGGACCCCGACGATCTGGGCGACCTGCTCGCCCCGTCCACCGCCCGGTCCCCGGAGGACCACGCCGAGGCGGCGCACGAGATCGACCGGGCCCGCGCCGAGGTGCTCCGGTTGCCGCTCCCGCAGCGCCGGGCGGTGCTGCTGGCCACGCTCGGGGGCCGGACGGCCGCCGAGATCGCCGAGATCGAGGGCGTGCCGCTCGGCACGGCCAAGACGCGGCTGCGCACGGGCCTCGGCAGCCTGCGCCAGCGCATGGGACAGGAGGATCGGGCCGATGGATGACGTGGTGCCCCCCGGCTGCGAGCCGTTCGACGCGGAGCTCGGCGAGCTGGCCACCGGCGCGGTGGACCCCGCCGAGGTGCCCGACGTGGCCGAGCACCTCGAGACGTGCGCCCGCTGCCGGCTCGTGCTCGACGAGCTGGCCGCCACCGCGGACCGGGTGGCGCTGCTCGGCCCCGAGCGCGAGCCCCCGCCGGGGTTCGAGGCGCGAGCCCTCACCTCGTTCCGCGGCGCGCAGCCCCGGCACCGCGTCGCCGCGCTCGCGTCGCCACGCGCCGAGCGGCGCCGCTGGCCGGCGTTGGCGGCCGCCGCGGTGGTGGCGGCGCTGGTCTTCGGGCTCGTCGTCGGGCGCCGCTCCGCACCGACCGCCCCGGCGACGTCGGGGGTCGTCGCCATGGCCGGCGACGGTGTGCTGCGTGCGCCCGACGGCCGCCCCGTGGGCACGGTGGTGGCCCTCCGGGGCGACCGCACCACCTACGTGATGGAGCTGGCCAACCCCGAAGCGGGCGAGGTCTACGACTGCGAGGTGCTGGCCGCCGACGGCGATCGCGAGGCGGTGGGCACCTGGACGGTGCGGGGCGAGAAGCACTCCTGGACCGGTGAGACCGAGCGGGCGCCGGCCTCGGGCGACGAGCTCCGCCTGGTGGATGCGCAAGGCGAGGTGGCCGCCACCGCTGCGCTCCCCTGACGCCGGCTGCCGCTACCGTCGGCCCCCATGGCCGCCCCGGTGATCCGGCACCTGCCCGACATCGGGATCACGATGATCTCCCGGTGGGTGTTCAACTGCTACGTGGTCCACGACGGGGGCGACGGCCGTCCGTTCGTGGTGGACCTCGGCCTGCCGTCGCAGGTCCCGCTGGTGGCCGACGCGCTGCGGTCCACGGGCGCCGAGCTGGCCGACCTCGGCGCTGCGGTGGCCACCCACGGCCACCTCGACCACGTGGGAGGGCTGCCGGGGCTGTGCGAGGCGCACGGCACCGACGTCCTGCTGCCACGGACGATCGAGGACATGCTCGCGGGGCGGATGGCACTGCGGTCGCCCGGGCCTCGCCAGGTGGCGCAGATCCTTCCCGTGCTGGCCGACCAGCCCACCGACCTCGCCGCCCTGCGGGAGCTCCAACCGCTCCAGGGCGAGATCGGCTACGACGGCCGGGCCATCCGCTTCGACCTGGTGCCGGCCGCGTGGCTGGGCGACGACGACCACCTCCCGGGCCGGCCCGACTGGCGGGTGCTCCACGCGCCGGGCCACACCGACGACTCGACGTGCCTGTACCACGAGCCCAGCCGCACCCTGCTCTCGGGCGACTCGGTGCTGACGCTCGACGGCCGGGCGTGGTTCAACCCCGAGTACGTCGACGCCCGGCGCTCGGCCGCCACCGAGACCCGCCTGCGCGACCTCCCGGTGGAGCACCTGCTCCCCGGCCACGGCCGGGCGGTGACCGGCCCCGACGTGATGGATCGGGCCTGGTCCTTCGCCGACCGCCCCCCGGGCACCTCCAAGCTGCGAGCCCTGGCCCACGTGCTCACGAACCACGCCGGCCGCCACCAGCACTGACGTCAATTGTCGAACAGCCCACCCATGTTCGCCTGCGAGATCCCAGGACGCAGACCTGAACCGCCGAAGGTGGGGAGTGCATCGACGGGCGGCTGCGCGGGCCTCGACCCGAACGCCCTCTCCAGCACATGTTCGATCAGTTGCCCCACCGTGCAAGCCGAGTGGCTCGCCGCGGTCGAGATCTCACGATACAGATCGTCAGAGAGCGTCAGCTCCAGTCGCATGGTTGGTCAACTCCAGCATCGCCGCCCTCTCACCCGACCCGCGCCGAGAACGCTGTCCGTAGGCTTCGGTTCATGCCCTCTCCCAAGCGCGCGAACCTCGACGACTACTACGCCTCCCTGCCGGCCGGGGCCGAGGACCACGTGCCCAAGCTCCGCGAGCTGTGCCAGAAGGGCCTGCCCAAGGCAGAGGAGGCGCTGCACTGGAACAACCCGGCGTTCGTGCAGGACGGCACCCGTCTGTTGATGATCCAGGCCTACAAGGCGCACTGCTCGCTGCGCTTCCCCACCCGCCAGTTCGCCCACCAGCGCGAGGCGGTGGAGGCCGCGGGCTACGAGGCCGGTGAGGGCTTCATCAGGCTCCCCTACGACCGGCCGCTGCCCGTGCCGCTGCTGAAGAAGCTGATCAAGGCCCGCCTCGACGAGTTCGAGGCCACCGGCGCCGGCTGGTAGCCGCCGCCCGGGTCAGGGCCAGATGTTCTCGGCCCGGAACAGCCGGTCGAAGTCGGGCTCGAGCGTCCGGGCGAACCGGGTGGTGATGTGGGCCGGGTCCCACCGCACCACGAGACCGCCGATGACCGGGTCGCAGATCGGCAGGAGCGGGCACAGGATGCGGTCGACGTCGATCGACCAGAACCCCGGCGTCCCGGCCTCGGCGATGCGCCGGTACACCTGCTCCACCGCGGTGGGCGTGCGCGGGGCCGAGAAGCGGCACTCCTCGGCGTAGGTGGCCTCGGACAGGCACTGGAGCTGGTCGTCGGCGGGCGACGACACCGGGGCCGGCTCGATCAGCGCCACCTCGATGCCGGCACCGCGGAGGGCGTCGACGGTGGCCCGGACCCGACGCTCGTAGACCGTGATCCCCTCGGGGGTGGCCAGGTCGAGCTGGCCGGCCGACTCGTCGGCGATCGGGGTGGGATAGGCCGGATCGTCGATCGCCCGGTGCACCAGGACCACCACGTCGGGCTTCAGCTGCGGGATGAGCGTGTCGTACCACTCGCGCTGGAGCGACCGGCACGATCGGGAGAACTGCTCGTCGGTCCGCTGGATCCGATCGGGCCAGACGCACCCGGGGCCGAGCAGGGCCGAGAGCGTGAACCCGTGCTGGCGGGCCAGGTCTTCGAAGATCGGGAGGTACATCCGGCCGTTGCTGTCGCCGAGCAGCATGACGTGGAGGCCCGCGCCCTCCACCCGGATGCACGACCGCGGGTTCGAGGCGTGGCAGGTGGGGAACTCGCCGTGGTCGGCATCGGCGGCCAGGAGCTGGGCCCGGGTGGGCGCCGGGGTGAGGCCGGCGCCGGACCCGGTCGGGCCCGACGCCTCCGTGCGAGCCGGCTTTCGGTCGACCTCCAGCAACCTCGGGGCGATCGCCACGCCCACGAGCAGGCTGCAGGCGAGGCCGGTGGCGATCACCGGCACCGCCACCCGGTCGAGCGGCCGCGCCTGGCGGATCGGCATCTCGAGCAGCTGGTAGCTGGCCGACGCCAGGCCCGTGGCCACCACGATGGCGAGGGCCGTGGTCACCACCGGGCTGAGCTCCAGGGTGGCCCCGAGCACGAGGATCACGAGCCAGTGCCAGAGGTAGGTGCCGTAGGAGATGCGGCCCAGGTACACCATCGGTGTGGTCGACAGGGCGCCGCGCACCACGCCGGCCGATGCCTCCATGGCCACCAGGAGGGCGATCGTGAGCGCCGTGGTGGCCATCCCCCGGGTGATCGGGCTCATCGCCACCCGCGAGGTGGCCAGGACGAGCAGCGTGCCGATCGCCACGGCCTGCACCACCGCCGGCACCCGCCGGGCGACGCCGCTCCCCGCCTCGACCCGTGACCGCACCGCCTCGATCAGGCCCGGCGACAGGGCGAGGAGGGCGCCGGCGAGCAGCTGGTAGGCCCGGGTGTCGGTGCCGTAGTAGGCCCGGTCGAGGTCGGTGCGGGCGAGCCACAGCGCCCACGCCGCCGAGCCCACCATGGCGAGCGCCACGGCTCCCTGGGTGATCGCGGCCCGGCGACGACCAGCGCGCCGGGCGAGCAGGGTGAGCCCCGCGAACAGGAGCGGCCAGGCGACGTAGAACTGCTCCTCCACCGACAGCGACCAGAAGTGCAGCACCGGGCTCCCCTGCACGTCGGCGGCGAAGTAGTCGGTGGCCTGCTGGATGAAGTACCAGTTCGAGTAGTAGAGCGACGCCGCCCGCATGGCGCCCTTGGCATCGAAGCTCTGCAGGGGCGTGGCGATGTAGGGGAACACGAAGGCCGTGGCCACCAGCACCACCGCGGCGGCGGGCAGCAGCCGGCGGAACCGACGAGCGTAGAAGCGGCGGAGGCGGATCGACCCGTGGCCGTCGAGGTCCCGCACGAGCAGGCGCGTGACGAGGAAGCCCGACAGGACGAAGAACACGTCGACGCCGATGAACCCGCCCTCCACCCGGTGCGCACCCGAGTGGAACGCCACCACCAGGTACACCGCCACCGCCCGCAACCCGTCGAGGTGCGGCCGGTAGAAGGTGGACGCCGACTGGGCGTCGGGAGGAGCAGGTTCCACTCGGTCCCTTCGGCTGGGCAGCAGCATCGGACCCGGGGAGGGCCTGGTGCTGCCGGAGGCGGGCGATCGGTGAACCTACCCAATCCGGCCGCACCGGGCCGTCGACCCTGCGAGCGCCCCGCGCCCCGCCCGCGGATCAGCGGTCCAGCGGATTCGCCACGTGGAGGCCGCAGCGCTCGGCTGCCGCACATAGGGCGACGTCGGCGCTCGTGAGGACGTCGGCCTCGATCGTCAGGGCTGCGGCGAGGTGGACCGCGTCGTAGCCGCGGAGCCCCTCGCGGTCGGCGAGCTCGGCAGCCTGTGCGATCACGTGGTCGGTGATCGCCACCATCGTCAGCTCATCGAGGAGGCCTCGCAGCCCGGACCTGGCCTCGACGTGCTGGCCGGCGGTGAGCCGCGCACCACGCTCGGCCGCAGCCAGCGCGGCCCGTGCTTCGACCTCGACCAGGGGGATCGCGGCCAGTGCATCGGCCGTATCCCACAGCAGCGCCACCTGCTGGGAGCCCGGCTCCTGGATGAGGAGCTTCAGCAGCGATGACGTGTCGACGTAGGTGATCAACGCCGTTGGTCGGCGACGAGCTCGCTCACCGAGCCGTTCGGCTCGATGCGGCGCGCCGGCCGAGCGCGGGTGGTGCTGTTCGGCCTGCGAACGACTCCGTCGGCGATCAGCTCGGCCAGACGATCCGCTGACCCGTCGACGGCGGTGAGTCGAGCAACCGGCTTCCCGCGATCGGTCACGACCACCTCCTCGCCGCGTCGGACGCGATCCAGGTACCGGCTGAGGTTGTTCTTGAGCTCGCGCACGCCGACCTCGGTGCGAGATGTAGCTACTGACATGGACTCATTGTAGCTACTTCAGAGCCCGAGAACGAGCGACGGCCGCCCCCGGAGGGCGGCCGTCGAACGTTCCGTGGTGGGCGTAACAAGACTCGAACTTGTGACCCCTGCCGTGTGAAGGCAGTGCTCTAGCCAACTGAGCTATACGCCCCTGCGGGAGAGACGAGCGTAGCGCGCTCCCCCGGTTCGCCCGGAAATCGCGCTCGGCCCGAGCGAGGAAGGGGTCAGGGCTCGTAGGGGCAGATGGTGTCCAGGGCCAGGGCGTCCTCGAGCACGGCGAGGGCCCGCAGCACCACGAGGTCGCCGTGTTGGGGGCCCACCACCTGGAGGCCCACGGGCATGCCGTCGGCGGTGAAGCCGGCGCACACCGAGCCCGCCGGCGACCGGGTGAGGTTGAACGGATAGGTGAAGCCGACCCACAGCGCGTCCTCCACGCCGTCGATCGTGCCGTAGCCGGCGCCCACCGGCGTCTGGCCGCCCACGGTGGGCGTGAGCAGGAGGGGCGCCTCGTGGAGCACCTGCACGAGGCGCACGTTGAGGCGGTGGGCCAGGTCCTGCACCTCCAGCGCGGTGGTGAGGGTGGCGTGGCTGCGCACCCACTCGAGCATCATCGCCAGCTTCGGGTCGAGCTCGTCCCAGCGGGTGCCGTCGGGGTCGATCCCCTCCACGGTGCGCAGGTTGGCGGCGAGCGACAGGCACAACCAGTCGACGCCGGGATCCTCGCCGAACACGTCGTCGACCACGACCACCTCGGTGCCGAGCGCGCGCAGCGCGTCGAGGGCCCGCTCGCACACGGCCAGGATCTCGGGGTCCACGCGGGCGTAGCCCAACGAGGGAGACCACAGCACCTTGCGAGGTGCGTGGACGTCGGCGAGGGCCTCGATCCACGAGTCCTCGGGCATGGGCAGCGAGCGCAGGTCGGTGGGCTCGGGGCCGATCACCGAGTCGAGCGCGAGCGCCTGGTCCCGGATGGTGCGGGTCATCACGCCCTTGCTCGACAGGTCGGCCCAACCGGGCGGGTTCGGACCGCCGGCGGGAACGCGCCCGAGCGAGCACTTGATCGACGACAGGCCGCAGAGCGCCGAGGGGATGCGCAGCGACCCGCCCCCGTCGGAGCCGGTGGCCATGGGCACCTGCCCGGCGGCCACCGCCGCCGCCGAGCCGCCCGACGAGCCGCCGGCCGAGCGGTCGAGCGACCACGGGTTGGCGGTCCGCCCGAACACCTCGTTGTCGGTGTCGGCCTTCCACGCGAACTCGGGCGTGTTGGTTTTGCCCACGATCACGCACCCGGCCTGGCGGAGCCGGTCAACGAGGACCGAGTCGGCGGTGGCGGGCGCCCGCTCGGCGAACAGGGCGGACCCCTGTGTGGTGCGGAACCCGATGGCGTCCTCGGTGTCCTTCACCCCGATGGGGATGCCGGCGAGGGGGCCGACGTCGTCGCCGGCAGCCACGCGCCGGTCGATCTCGTCGGCCTGGGCCAGCGCGGCGTCGGCATCGACGGCCACGAAGGCGTTGAGGTCCCCGTTGGTGGCCTCGATGCGGGCCAGGGCGGCCTCGGCGAGCTCTCGCGCCGACACCGCCCGACGGGTCACCCGCTCCGCGAGGTCGGCCACGTGCTCCTGTCGGAAGTCCATGGGCCGGACGCTACGCGGCGGCCGCCACCGGTGCTGGAGCGGTCAGTCGGGCTTGACGCAGTCGACGAGGTCGTCGACGCCGAAGCGGCGCACCTCGGTGCCCGCCGGGCACGGCTCGCCCGACGCCACGCGCTGCACCACCACGAGCTCGTGCGGGCCGTCGCACCCCACGATGGTGGTGCTGGGACCGGGGTAGACGTCGATGCAGCTGCCGTCTGCGGCGACCGCGGGTGCCTTGGGGGCCGGGTCGTCCTTGGCGGCGTAGGCCGTGACCACGAAGATCGCCGCGAACACCACCACCAGCAGGATCCACGGCAGGTGGCGGAACACCCCGGCGGGGATCCGGCCAGGCGCCGCCACGTCGACCAGGTCGTCGTCGTCGGGACGGGGGCGGCGGGTGCCGGGCTGCGGTCGTGGCGGGGCGCCGGCGGCCTCCCGGCTCGCGGCCTGGCGCTCGCGCACGCGGGCGTCGTCGTAGCGGCGCCGGGACGCCGGGTCGTGGAGCACCGCCCACGACTCGTTGATCTCGCGCATGCGCCGCTCGGCGAGGTCGAGCTCGGCCGGCGTGCGGCTCATGGCCCGGTCGGGGTGGAACTTGGCGGCCAGGGCGCGGTAGGCGACGCGGATCTCCTCGGTGGACGCCGAGGGGGCCACGCCGAGGCGCTGGTAGTGGTCGACCATGGGCGACATCAGTAGCCCGCCTCCGCGTCCACCAGGCCCACGAGGTCCTGGCCGGCCGCGTATCGACGCACGTTCTCGACGATGCGCGCCGATAGCAGGGGCCGGGCCATGGCCCTGGTGTTGCCCGTGTGGGGCGTGATCACCACGTTGGGCAGCGACCAGAGCGGGTGGTCGTCGGGCAGCGGCTCGGGGTCGGTGACGTCGAGGGCCGCCCCGCCGATGCGGCCGCCCTCGAGGGCGGCCACCAGGTCGTCGGTGCGGATGTGGGCACCTCGGGCGACGTTGACGACCCAGGCGTCGGGCGCCAGCAAGGCCAGCTCGTGGGCACCGATCAGGCCCGTGGTCTCGGGCAGCAGGGGCAGGGCCAGCACGAGCGCCTCGGCCCCCCGGATCGCCTCGTGGAGCTGGTGCGGGGCGAGCACGCGCTCCACGCCGGCCATCGGCTCGGGCGAGCGGCGCACGACGGTGATCGAGCACCGGAACGGCTCGAGCAGGCGCACGAGCACCTGGGCGATGCCGCCGCCGCCGAGGATCACGACCCGGGCCCCGAACAGGTTGCGGCCGGCGTCGCCGGTCCAGGTCCCGGCCCGGGCGTAGCGGGGCAGCTGGCGGAACCCGGCCAGGAGCAGGGCGAGGGCGTGCTCGGCCACGGGGTCGGCGTAGACGCCCTTGGCGCACGACCAGGTGCGCTCCCGCTGCCGTTCCACCACGCCACGGTAGGGCTCGATGCCGGCCCACGGCAGCTGCACCCAGGCGATCCCGGGGTGGGCTTCCAGCAGCGCCTCGAGGCCCTCGGGCGCCGCCGGGTCGGTCCACACCACCCCCACCGCCTCGGACGGATCCACCACGCGCCCACCGCCGGCCTCCACGGCCGCGTCGATCCAGGCCGCGGTGCGCGGCTGGGTGGTGATCGCCGGTGGCCCCTGACCCTCCATCTCGGACGACCGTACTGGCCGGCACCAGGTCGCGAGCAGATCGGACACCTCGTGTTTCCGGTGGCGCAACCCTCCCCGTACGCTCGGGCGGTGACCCAGTCCCCCCCGCTCGGCAGCGCCGACGACCGCGCCCACGATCCGGCCGGCGTCGACTGCTTCGCCGACGACGTGGAGGACGCCCTCACCGACGGTGACCGGACCTTCACGCCGGGCACGGCCCGGGCCGCGTTCAGCCACCGCACGTTCCGCACCGTCTACCTCGGCGCCTTCGCCTCCAACATCGGCACCTGGATGCAGAACGTGGTGCTCGGTGCGCTCGCCTACACGCTCACGAAGTCGGCGGTGTACGTGGGGGCGATGATGGCGGCCCAGCTCGGTCCGCTGCTCGTGTTCTCGCTCGTGGGCGGCATGCTCGCCGACTCGTTCGACCGCAAGCGCCTCCTCGTCGGCCTGTCGGTCCAGCAGGCCGTGTTCTCCCTGGTGCTGGCGTGGGTGGCCCTCGACGGCTCCCCGAACGAGGGCGCCCTGCTCGCCGTGGTGTTCGCCATCGGCGTGGGCAACGCCCTGTACGCGCCCGTGTTCAGCGCCGTGGTCCCGGTGCTGGTGCCCCGCCACGACATGCCCGGGGCCATCTCCCTGAACTCGGTGCAGATGAACGCCTCCCGGGTGGTGGGCCCGGCCATCGGCGCCTCGATCTACGCCCAGTACGGGCCGTCGTGGGTGTTCGTGCTCAACGCGGTGAGCTTCGCCTTCGTGATCGTGAGCCTCACCCGCGTGACGCTCCCGCCGCCCCCGGCGGCCGGCACCCGCGGCCTGCACCGCCTGCTCGAGGGCGTCCGGGTGGCCCGCACCGATCGGGTGGTGGGCCAGTGCCTCGTCACCATCTTCACCTTCTCGTTCTTCTCCCTGCCCTTCATCACCCAGCTGCCCAAGATCGCCGGCGACCACCTCGACATCGCCCCCAAGAGCAGCGCGTACGGCGCGCTCTACGCCTGCTTCGGCATCGGTGCGGTCATCGGCGCCCTGTCGATCGGCACGGTGTTCGCCCAGGCGTCGAAGGCCCGCCTCACCCGGATCGGCCTGGTTGCGTTCGCCGCCATGCTCGTGGTGTTCGGCACGCTGCGCGACGCCACGCCGGCCTACCTGGCGATCCTCCTGCTCGGCGGCGTGTACTTCGCGGTCATCACGTCGCTGTCCACCGTGCTCCAGCAGGACCTCGACGACGCCGTGCGCGGCAAGGTCATGGCGCTGTGGATCATGGGCTTCGGCGGCACCGTGCCCTTCGGCGGCCTGCTCGGCGGCTGGGCCATCGAGCAGGTGGGCATCGAGCCGGTCATCGTGTTCGGCGCCCTGGTGGCGGTGGCGCTGGCCGCCTACGCCGACCTCCGCCCGGCCTCAGCCGGCGCGCAGCCGGGTCACCAGCCGCTCCAGGCGAGCTGACCGGCTCGCCTTCACCAGCACGGCGTCGCCCTTGCCCAGCCCCTGCTCGGCCACCCAGCGGGCGGCGGCGTCGACGTCGTCCACGAGCGTGACGCCGTCGGTGCCGTACCGGGGCTCGGCCACGGCCACCACCGCGATCCCCCGCTCGACCGCCGCGGTGGCCACGTCGCGGTGGGCCGCCTCGGCATCGGCCCCGAGCTCGTTCATGGAGCCGAGCACCGCCAACCGTCGACCGTTCCCACCCAGGTCCAGGGCGGCCAGCGCGTCGAGGGCCGCCACCATCGACGTGGGGTTGGCGTTGTAGGTGTCGTCGAGCACCCGGAGCCCGTCGGCGCGGGTCTGGAGGTCCATCCGCATGGCCGACAAACGGCCATCGCCCAGGCCGGCCGCCACCGCCTCGGGCTCGGCGCCCAGGGCCAGGGCGGCCGCCGCCGCGCCGAGCGCGTTCACCACCTGGTGGGCGCCGGCCACGCCCAGGTGCACCTCGGCGTCGCCCCAGGGCGAGCGCAGGGCGAAGCGGGCGCGCAGGTTGGCGTCGAGCACCACGTCCTCGGCCCGCACCTCGCCCCCCGCCACCCCGAAGGTGACCACCGTGGCCGGCGTGACCCCGGCCATGGCCGCCACCCGGTGGTCGTCGGCGTTCAGCACGGCGAACCCCTCGGCGGGCAGGGCGGCCACTAGCTCCGACTTGGCCACCGCCACCTCGTCGAGGGACCCGAACTGCTCCAGGTGGGCGCCGGCCACCACCGTCACGATGCCGACGGTGGGCCGGGCCACGTCGCACAGCAGCGCCACGTGGCCGCGCCCCCGAGCGCCCATCTCCACCACGGCGAGCTCGGTGTCGTCGGGGGCGTTGGCGAGCGTGAGCGGGACGCCCAGCTCGTTGTTGAACGACCCTCGGCTGGCCGAGGTGCGCCAGGTGGTGGCGCCCACCGCGGCGAGCAGGTCCTTGAGCGACGTCTTCCCCACGCTGCCGGTGACGCCCACCACCGCGCCCGAGAGCCGGTCCCGGGCGTGGGCGCCGAGGTCGGTGAGGGCGGCGGCGGTGTCCTCCACCAGGATCGCGGTGGCGGCCTCGATGGGGCCCGACGTGAGGTACACCCGGGCGCCCGCGGCGATGGCGGCACCGATGAAGTCGTGGCCGTCGCGCTCGGCCACCAGTGGCACGAACAGCTGGCCGGGCTCCACCAGCCTCGAGTCGATGGCCACGCCGTCGACCTCGGCGGGGCGGCCGAAGACGTCGCCGCCGGTTGCCTCGGCGAGCTCGGAGGTGCTGAAGCGCATGCGGTCGACGGTACCCGTGGCCTCCCCCGGCCGCGAGCACCCCCCTCGTATGCTCGACCGCCATGTCCGAGACCCCGCCGCCCGTCCGCCTCGTGGTCCTCTACGGCGGCCAGTCGGCCGAGCACGACGTGTCCCGGGTGTCGGCCGCCCACGTGCTGCGGGCCGTCGACACCACCCGCTACCAGGTGGATCCCGTGGCCATCACGCCCGACGGGCGCTGGCTGCGATCCGAGTCCACCGTGGCCGCCCTGGCCGCCGGGGCCCACACGCTTCCCGAGGCCCTCGACGCCTCCGGCACCGACCTCAGCCCCCAGGACACCGTCGCACCCGTGCGGGCCGATCAGCAGGTGGTGGTCCTCCCGCTCCTGCACGGGCCCCGCGGCGAGGACGGCACGGTGCAGGGCCTGCTCGAGCTGGCCGACGTGGCCTACGTGGGCAGCGGCGTGCTGGGGTCGGCCGCCAACATGGACAAGGTCATGTCCAAGGTGGTGGCCGCCGCCGCCGGGCTGCCCATCGTGCGCCACCTGGCCGTGCGAGACGTCGAGGTCGACGACGCACTCGTGGCGCGCGTCGGCCAGGAGCTCGGGTGGCCGGTGTTCGTGAAGCCGGCGAACATGGGCTCCTCGGTGGGTGTCACCCGGGCCGACGACCCCGCTTCGCTGCACGAGGCGCTGGCCCTGGCCACCAGCTTCGACGAGTGGGCGGTGGTGGAGGAGGCGGTGAGCGCCCGCGAGATCGAGGTGGGCGTCATCGGCAACGAGTCGCCCCGGGCGTCGGTGCCCGGCGAGATCGTGCCCACCCACGAGTTCTACGACTACGAGGACAAGTACCTCGACGGCGCCGCCGAGATGGTGATCCCGGCCGACCTCCCGCCGGCGGTGGCCGAGCAGGCCCGGGAGCTCGCGGTGCTGGCGTTCAAGGCGTTGCGCTGCGACGGCCTCGCCCGGGTCGACTTCTTCTACGAGGAGGGCGGTCGCGGCCTGCTCTTCAACGAGATCAACACCATGCCCGGCTTCACGCCGTTCTCGATGTTCCCGTCCCTCTGGGCCGCCACCGGGCTCCCCTACCCCGAGCTGATCGACGAGCTGGTGCGCCTCGCCCTGGCCCGCCACGCCCACCGGGCTCCCCACCGGCGCCAGCGCTGAGGCGACCTCGGCTCAGCCGAGATCGGCCACGAGGGCGTCGATGAGCGCCCGCCGGCGCGCCCGGAGCCAAGCCAGGTCGGCGGCCATGCCGAGATCGGCGCGCACCTCGGCCTCGGTGGCGAGCCCCACCACGTGGGCCCCGGCGGCGAGCAGGACCCGGCGGACCTGGTCGGGGTCGAGCTGCGGCCCGAGCGCGGCGGTGGCGGTGGCCACGAGCGGCTCGACCGCGGTGGCCAGGTGGGTTGATGCCGGCGGCCCCACCCGGATCACCTCGCGCACGACCGCCAGCAGCTGCGGGTGGGTGCGGCCGAGCCGGAACGTCACCCCCACCACCGCCACCACCCGGTCGGCCAGCACCGGTCCGGCGGCCACGGCCGCCTCCGAGAGCCGGGCGCCGAGCTGGGCCACGGCGTGGTCCACCACCCCGAGCAGCAGCTGCTCCTTGGAGGGGAACCAGTAGAGGATCGTCTGCTTGCGGATGCCGATCTCGGCGGCGAGCGAGTCCAGCGAGGTGGCCTCCACCCCGCGGTCGGCGAAGGCGGCGAGCGCCGCGTCGAGGATTCGTTCCGGCGTGGGCCGAGGGTCCGTGGCACCGCTCTCTACCATCTGGTAGACAAGCCTACGTGATCGCCGACGACCTCGCCGGGAAGCGCATCGCCGTCACCGGGTCCACCGGGTTCCTCGGCACCGCCCTGGTGGAGCGCCTCCTGCGCTCGGTGCCCGACTGCGAG
>JAHBSN010000072.1 GCA_019639095.1 Actinomycetota bacterium | reverse complement strand
GCCGCGACGGAGCCCCTCTGGCGGTCACCCCCCCCCGGGGTTGCAGACGGCGCCGTGTCCATCGCGGCCACCCCGAAAACGAACAAGGACCGAACCCGCTGACGCAGGTTCGGCCCTTGCAGATGTCTCGCGACATCACAATGGTCGGGGTGGCGGGATTTGAACCCACGACCTCTGCGTCCCGAACGCAGCGCTCTGCCAAGCTGAGCCACACCCCGGTGTAGTGCGGAGGTTGAGCGTAGCCCACCCTCCTTCGCGCCCGTCCATCCGGTTGGACGGCTGCGGCGTCAGGCCCGAGGCGCCCCGGCGCCGTGCAGGTCCGTCGGCTGCTCGGCCCAGGTGCCGCCTCCGAGGACGGTGGTGGCGGCCTCGCGGAGGCGCATCGGGTCGAGCGGCTTGACCACCCAACCGTCGGCGTCGCAGCGCGAGGCGAGGAAGATGTCGGCCTCGCGGTCGAGCAGGATCAGCACCGGCACGTGGTCGAGCTTGCCCACGCTCTCGTCGAGCCGGAGGTCCATGCAGGCCGCCATGCCGCCCATGTTGCCGATCTGGAGGTCGAGGATCACCAGGTCCGGGCGGGCGGAGCGGACGGTGGGCAGCACGTCGACCCCCCGGTTGACCCGGATGACCTCGATGTCGTCGCCGGCGACGGCGGCGTCGACCTCCTCGTGGATCCGGTCGGCATCGGTGGCGAGCAGCACGCGTGGCACGGCGCGACCCTAGTTCCGTCCTCCCCGGCGCCTCCACGCCGGTACCATCGATCGCCCGCGGTCCCCCCACCCCATTGGAGCCCTCGTGCTCGAGATCGAAGTCGTCGAGTCGCCCGACCACACGCTGTGCCGTCCCGTCGGGGAGCTCGATGCCTACACCGTGCTGGCCTTCCGGGAGGCGCTGGGCGAGCTCGCCCAGCGCCCCAAGGTGGTGATCGACCTCTCGGAGGTCCCGTTCATGGACTCCGCCGGCCTCGGCGCGCTGGCCGAGGCCATCCGCCGGGCGCGCGAGCACGGCGGCGAGGTCGCGGTGGCCTGCAGCCGCCCCACCCTCACCCGGCTCCTGCACACCACCGGGTTCGACCGCATCGTCCCGGTCACCGAGACCCTCGACGCCGCCCTGGCCGCCCTGGACGGCGCCGCCGAGGGCTGATCCTCCACCTCCCGAACGTCAGGGGGCGGAGAGGCTCCGCTCGGCGTCGCCGAGGTGGTGGACCACCTCGTGGAGGGTGAAGCGGGCCATCAGCTCGATCGTGAAGCGTTCGGTGCCGCGCCTCGTGCCGGCGCGCTCCCAGGCATCGGCGGGCAGCGAATCCAGCACGGCGGCCAGGCGAGCGGCGTGCTCGCCCAGGTCGTCCACCACCAGCGCCGCCTCGAGCTCGTTGGTGAACCCCTCGGCGATGGCGGCCTCGTGGTCCCACCACCCCAGCTCGGGCTCGTCCTCCTGGCGGGTGCGCACGATCCGCTCGGTGAACACGCCCAGGGTGTCGCGGACGTGGGCGCCGTACTCCAGGGCCGACCACACCTCCGGGGCGGGCCGGGTGCGCACGGCGTCGTCGTCGGCGTCGGCCAGCACGGTGCCGAAGCGGTGCGCGGCATCGCGGATGAGCCCGGCGAGCTGGCCCACGGGCGGCTCGCCCGCCCGCAGCCCGCACCCGGCGCAGGTGCCCGAGGAGACGATGCCGTGCCACCACTGGTCGGTGGTGCCCGCCGAGCCATCGGCGGGCGAGGTCTCCGGCTCGGCGGCCACCACCGGCGACCCCACCCGCCACAGGTTCCCGTCGAGGTCCTCGGTGGCGAACTCCCGGATGCCCCACGGCTGGTCCACCAGCCCGCCCACCTCGCGGGCGCCGGCGGCCATCCAGCGGGCGTGCACCTCGTCGACGTCTGCCACCCGCAGGTAGCAGCCAGACCAGGTCTCGGTGGCCCCGGGCATGCCGTGGGCCACGTTGAGGTGGAGCTCGGTGCCCTGGTAGCCGAGGATGGCGTAGCCGTTCGCCTCGTAGCGCGTGCGCACGGAGAACCCGACCCGCTCGTACCAGGCCACCGCCGCGCCCAGGTCCGACACCGGCAGCACCGGCACCGCGTTCGGCACGGGGGCGTCCTCCCAGCTGTCGGTCACGAGCGGCCGAAGAGGTGGTCGCCCACGAGGCGCAGGCCGTCGAGGTCGTGGACGTCGGAGCGCAGGAACGGCACCCGGATCACCGGGGAGGGCGCCACCTGCTCGGCCAGGCCGGCGAGGTGCTCCTCCTCGCGGGCGGCCACGAGGGCGAAGTCGGCCAGGTTGCGGTAGAGCCCGCCGATGTCGGTGCCGTCGAGGGTGTCGGAGCGGGCCCGCAGCGACTCGGGCAGCGCGTCGGTGAACCGAGGGTGCATGCGGTTGACGATGAGCGCCGACACCGGGATGTCGGCCTCGGCGAGCTTGTCGGCGAAGAACCGGGCCTCGTCCACCGTGTCCCGGCTGGGGGAGGCCACCAGCACGAACGCCGTGACCGGGCTGGTGAGCAGGTCGAGCACCAGCTCGGCGCGCTCCTTGAAGCCGGCCTCCATCCCGTCGAACGCCTGGAAGAACGCGACGGCGTCGTCGAACACCTCGCCGCCCACCACCTTCGACACGCTGCGCACGAACGCCTGGGCCGCCACGTTGACCGCCTTCATGACGCCTCGGGTGGGGGCCATGAGCACGCGGTAGAGCCGGTGGTCGAGGAACCGGGTGAGTCGCCGGGGGGCTTCGAGGAAGTCGAGCGCGTTGCGGCTGGGTGGCGTGTCCACCACCACGAGGTCGAACGCCTCGTCGGCGTGGAGGGCGTAGAGCTTCTCCATGGCCATGTACTCCTGGGTGCCCGACAGCGCCCCGGAGATGTTCTTGTAGAACCGGTTGGCCAGGATCCGCTCGGCCTGCTCGGGATCGGCGGAGTACTGGGTGACGAGGTCGTCGAAGGTGCTCTTGGTGTCGAGCATCACCGCCCACAGCTCGCCGCTCCACGGGCCGTCGATCTGCTTGGGGGCGTTGCCGATGCCGTCGAGGCCGAGCGCGTCGGCCAGGCGCTTGGCCGGGTCGATGGTCACCACCACCGCCCGCCGACCGGCCGCGGCCGCCTCCATGGCCAGCACCGCTGCGGTGGTGGTCTTTCCGACGCCGCCCGACCCCGAGCAGATTACGATCGATCGGTCGTGCACGAGGGCGGCCAGCTCGGCCTGCTCCGACGACGCCGCGCTCGCGCCCTTGGCCGGGCTCACGGCTCGACCTCGACGTGCGGCGCCGGCAGGTCCTCGATGCCGGCGAGCAGGGCGGCGGCCAGCTCGTCGAGCTGGTTCGGGCCGAGCTCGGCATCGAAGAGGTAGGGCAGCCGGAGCTGGGGGAGGGGCAGGGCGTCGTTGAGGCGGGTGAGCTGCTCCGCCTGGAGGGCCATGCGGTCCCGGCGGAACTCGGCGGCGGCGGCCAGCGCCGCAGCCTCACCCCTTCGCAGCGACGTGTCGGCCTCGGCGGCGGCCGCCGCGGGGTCGGCGTCGAGGCCGGGCAGCTCGGGGTAGCAGCCGTTCACCACCACCGGGCCGAGGCTCACGCCCACCCGGTCCTCGAGCTGGTACGCGGTGTCCACCAGCTCGTTGACCGGCGTCTCCTCCGGCAGCGTGACGAGCAGGACCTGGCAGCGCTCGGGATCGTCGAGCATGGCCAGCACGTCCTTGGCCTGCGAGTTGATCGGGCCGAGCCGCACCGCGTCGGCCAGGCCGCTGGCCGACTGCAGGAACGAGATGGCGTGGCCGGCCGCCGGCGCATCGAGCACCACGAGGTCGGCCGACCGCGCCTGCTCGATCGAGCGCACCTTCCCGAGCACGAGGATGTCCCGGATGCCGGGCACGGCGGTGGCCACCATGTCGAGGGCGCCGCTGGCCACGAGGCGCCGGGAGATGCGGCTCATGCCCGCGTTCTCCAGGTAGTCGAGCAGGGCGTCGTCGGGCGTGAGGGTGCGGGCCCGCACCCCGCCGAACCCGGCGTCGGGGTCGGCGGCGGCCAGGGTGACCTCGTCGTAGGAGAACGCCGGCTCGCCGTACATGGCCGACAGGCCCGACTTCCCCTCCACCTCCACGATCAGCGTGGAGAGGCCCTGGTGGGCCGCGGCGCGCGCCAACGTGGCCGACACGGTGGTTTTGCCCACCCCGCCCTTGCCCGCAACGATGACGAGACGGGATGCAGCGAAGAACTGCGCTGGATCCACTCCTGACCTCTCGTCAATCGGCTTCGCTCGGAGCACTCGCGGTGCGCAGACTACCCATCGTCGGTCTTCTTCTGGTCCTCGTCGGGGCCGTGCTGGGCCTCGCCGCACCGGTCGGCGCCCAGTCCGACGGGTCCGGATCGGCCGCCGACGACCCCGGCCGCGTGAGCATCATCAAGGTCGAGGGGCTCATCGATCCGGTGCTCGCCGACTTCATCGACCGCTCCATCTCCGACGCCGAGCGCACCCGCATGGTGGCGGTGGTCCTCCAGCTCGACAGCTCCGGTTCGGTCATCGACGACGACCGCCTCCGGGCCCTCGCCACCCGCATCCACGAGGCCAAGGTGCCCGTCACCGTGTGGGTGGGCCCCAGCGGCTCGCGCGCCCTCGGCGGCGCCGCCCAGCTGGCCGGCGTGAGCGACCTGATCGGCATCGCCCCCGGTGCCCGGCTCGGCAAGACCGGCGAGCTCGTGGTCGACGAGGACCAGCTCTCGCCCGAGTTCCTGGCCGCCCGGGAACGCCTCGAGGGCGGCACCATCGGCGACAAGGAGGCCCGCGCCCTCGGGATCGCCCCCGACCGTCGCGCCGCCGTCATCGGCGAGTTCATCATCGAGCTCGACGGCGTCCAGACCAAGGTGGTGACCGTCGACGGCCGCCGCGTCCGCGAGCCGCTCACGGTCCCGGTGTTCTCCGCCCTCCCCGTGCAGGACCAGCTGTTCCACACCGTGTCCAGCCCGCCCGCCGCCTACCTCCTGCTGCTGATCGGCCTGTCGCTGATCGTGTTCGAGCTCTACACCGCCGGCGTGGGCGTGGCCGGCCTGGTGGGCGCCGGATGCTTCGTGCTCTCCTGCTACGGCCTCGCCGTGCTGCCCACCCGCCCTGTCGGCATCGCGCTGCTCGTGTTCGCCATCTTCGGCTTCACCGTCGACGTCCAGACCGGGGTCCCCCGGATTTGGTCGGCCATCGGGTTCGGCTCCCTCGTGGCCGGCTCGCTGCTCCTCTACGACGGCCTCGGGCTCTCGTGGATCACCCTGCTGGTGGGCCTGGTGGGCGTGCCGCTGTTCATGGTGGCGGGCATGCCGGCCATGGTGCGCACCCGGTTCTCCACGCCCACCATCGGGCGCGAGTGGATGATCGGCGAGGAGGGCGAGGCGGTCACCAACGTCTCGCCCGACGGCGTGGTCCGCGTGCGCGGCGGCCTCTGGCGGGCCCGGACCAACCGGGCCACCCCCATCTCGCTCCACGGCGGGGTGCGCGTGGTGGAGGTCGACGGGCTCCTGCTCGAGGTCGAACCGCTCGAGGGCGGCGCCAAGGACTACCGCGAGAAGCGCGGCGGGTCGGGCGACGACGGCGACGATCCCGGCGTGGTGCTGGTGGACGGCGAACCACTGGCACCGGTGGATCCCGACCGCTGACGGCCCGGCGGGGCGCTGCTCGCGACGTGCAGCACCGCGCTCGCGAAAGTTGGGTCTTGTTCCCCGGGGCGGGTGAGCCTACGTTCGCTCACCTACCGAAAGGGGGACTTCCGGTGAGTGCACAACGTCAAGGGGATGACTGGCAGCTCAAGGCGGCCTGCAGGGGGCCGCAAGCGTCGGTGTTCTTCCCACCCGGCACCTTCGAGCGCAAGGAGGAGAAGCTGGGTCGGGAGGTGCGGGCCAAGGAGATCTGCCGCACCTGTCCGGTCAAGCGGCCGTGCCTGGACTACGCGGTGGCCATCCGCGAGCCGCACGGCATCTGGGGCGGGCTGAACGAGAACGAGCGCAAGAACCTGCTCACCAAGGTGAGCTGAACCGGGGCGCCAGCCGGTTCACGTGCTCGAGCCGTCCGGGGGCGGGGCGTCCACGCCCAGCTCCCGGCGGATCTCGTCGAGCCGGGCGGCCGCCGCCCGGTCCCGAGCCTCGATCGCCAACTTCGCCTGCTCCGCCTCGGCGGCCAGGCGCAGCGCCTCCGGGTCTACCGGAGGCGTCGGCGCGCCCGTCGTCGGGCCGCCGGCGGCCGAGGTGGGGCTCGATTCGGAGCCGTGCCCGCCGTCGGTCGGCGCGCCCGATGCGCTCGGGTTGGGTGCCGCCGGCCGATCCGCAGCGGCTCGATCGCGCTCGTCGGCCAGGTCCTGCTGGCGCCTCGACTCGTACTCGATGCGAGCGCGTGCCTCCTCCAGCGTCGGCGACTCGGCGTCGGCGGCCAGCCACGGCTTGTCGGCCAGCTCCACCTCGCGCTCGGCCTCCCGGCGGGTGAGCTCGTCGTTGCCGCGGCTCACCGCCGACTCCACCTTCGCCTTGGCGTAGTCGATCCATCGACCCAGGTTCAGCGGCATGGCCCCATCATCGCCCGGCCACGCCCGTCGTGCGCCGCGATCAGCCCCGCAGCGCCTCGGTGGCGATGGGATCGGGCTTGGTCAGGATCTCGTCGACCAGGCCGTAGGCCACGGCGTCGGGACCCCGAAGGATGTAGTCGCGGTCGATGTCGGCGGTGATGCGCTCGATGCTCTGGCCGGTGTCGTGGGCCAGGGCTGCGGTCATGCGCTCGCGGAGCAGCACCATCTCCTTCACCGCCAGCTCGAGGTCGGTCGACTGGCCCTGGGCGCCGCCGTGGGGTTGGTGGATGAGCACCCGGGAGTTGGGCAGGGCGAAGCGCTTGCCCTTGGCGCCACCGGCCAGGATCACCGCCGCGGCCGATGCCGCCTGGCCGATGCAGTAGGTGGCCACGTCGCAGCGGAGCAGCTGCATGGTGTCGTACACCGCGAACAGGGCGGTCATGTCGCCGCCGGGCGAGTTGATGTACAGCCGGATGTCCTTGGTCGGGTCCTCGGCCTCCAGGTGCAGGAGCTGGGCGATCACGAGGTTGGCGACGGTGTCGTCGAGCGGGGTCCCGAAGAACACGAGCCGCTGGTTGAGGAGTCGGGACCAGATGTCGAACGCCCGCTCGCCGCGAGAGGTCTGTTCGACGACGGTGGGAACGAGCAGGCTCATCGGTGCCTCCGCTGTAGTGCAACTGTTGAGTTGCACTCTACGGCTCGACGCCAACGATGCAACTCGTCGGTTGCGGTTGGGCAGCTCGGCGGGCAGGCTGGCCCGGAACCGAGGAGGTCCCGCATGCCGATCCGCACCGTCACCCGTTCGATCGACCTGACCGCCGACGTCGCCCGCACCTGGGAGGCGCTCGCCACCGCCGAGGGCCTGGCCGCCTGGCTCGGGTCGTCGGTCGAGGTGGCGGGCGCCGGTGGCCTCCTGCCCGGCTCGACGGCGGTGCTGGTCGAGGGCGACCGCCGGCGGCGCCTCGTGGTGTCCGAGCGGACCGAAGGCGGCTCGCTCGCGTTCACGTGGTGGGACGAGGACCGTCCCGACGATCCCTCCACGGTGCGCGTCGAGCTCGACGCCACCGACGAGGGCGTGCGGGTGACGGTGACCGAGACCGCCGACGTCGTCGCCCCGCTCGGCGGCGCCGGTCGGGCCTCGCTGTCGCCGGCCGCCGTCGACCACCTCGCCGACCCCGGCTCGGCCTGGGACCGCCGCCCCGCCCGCCTCGCCGGGATGCTGTTGCCCGTCCCCGCCCCTGCGTGACCGTTCGCCCACGCTCCGTGCGCGCAGAATCTGCGCAGATTCTGCGCCCGACCGCTGCGGCTCCTCGAGGTGGGCGCGCTGGTGGTCGTCCAGCGACCACGAGCGCGCCCACCTTCGGTGGGGACGACGGGCGATGAGCGTGGCGGGCGACGACGCCGACCCGATCTTCGCCGCGCTCGGCGACCCGACGCGGCGCGAGGTCCTGCGCCGGGTGGCCACCGGGGGCGAGCAGACCGCCACGCAGCTCGCCGCCGAGCTCCCGGTGAGCAGGCAGGCCGTGGTGAAGCACCTCCAGGTCCTGGCCGCCGCCGGGCTCGTGGCCACCGAGCGCCACGGCCGCGAGCAGCGCTACCGGCTCACCCCCGGCCCGCTCGACGACGCCGTGGCGTGGATCGCCGAGGTCGGTGCCGCGTGGGACGACCGCCTCGCTCGCCTGCGCCGCCACCTCGACCCGGACCCACCGCCGGCCCCGGACCTCGGGTGACCACGGCCACCCCGGCCGCCCGCCCCCGTCCGACGGGGCGCCGGTACCCTGGGCCCATGGCCCTGGTCGTGCTCCTCCTCGTGGTGGCGCCGCTCGTCGAGCTCTACGTGATCATCCAGGTCGCCCACGTGATCGGCGGGTGGCAGACCATCGCCCTGCTCGTCGTCGAGAGCATGGTGGGCGCCTGGTTGCTGAAGCGCCAGGGCCTGAGCGTGCTCGCCCGCATCGGCGATGCGGTGGACCACGGCCGGATGCCCGGCAAGGAGCTGGTCGACGGGCTGCTGATCATCGTGGCCGGCGCCCTCATGCTCGCCCCCGGGTTCATCGGCGACGTCGTGGGCTACCTCCTCCTGCTCCCGCCCACCCGCGCCCTCGTGCGCGCCCCGCTCATGAAGCGCTTCGCCAAGGGCGGCTGGGTCGGCCAGGCGTTCTCCAGCAGCGGGGGAGGCGCCGGCGCCCGCTTCGTGGGCTCCTTCCGCGCCGATGCCTACGACGTCACCGGCCACGAGGCCACCGGCCGACCCGACGATCCGGTCGGGCGCCCGCCCCTCGCCCCGTGACCGCGCCCGCCCCGTCGCCGGTCGAACTGCGCGACGCCGCCACGGTCCTGATCCTGCGCGACGGCGCTGCGGGCCTCGAGGTCTTCATGCTGCGGCGCAACCTCAACTCCGACTTCGTCGGCGGCGCCCACGTGTTCCCGGGCGGTGCGGTGGACCCCGAGGATCGCCACGTCGACCTCGAGCCGGTGTGCCTGGGACGCAGCGATGCCGACGCGTCGAGGCGCCTCGGCATCGACGCCGGTGGCCTCGCGTTCTGGGTGGCGGCCGTCCGGGAGAGCTTCGAGGAGGCCGGCGTCCTGCTGGCCTACGGGCCCGACGGCGAGGTGGTCGACCTCGACCACCTCGCGGGGCGGGACCGCTGGGCCGAGCACCGCCGCGCCGTCGACATGGGCGAGCGCCGGCTCATCGAGGTGTGCGAGGCCGAGGGGCTGCGGCTCGCCGTCGACGGCATGCACTACTTCGGCCACTGGATCACCCCCGAGGGGGCGCCCCGCCGCTACGACACGCGCTTCTTCCTGGCCGCCGCCCCCACCCGCCAGACGCCGCTGCACGACGACCGCGAGGTGATCGCCAACGAGTGGGTGCGCCCCGCCGATGCCATCGACCGCGTGCGGGCCGGCGAGCTGGTCATGATGCCGCCCACCATCAGCTGCCTGCGCGCCGTGGCCCGGTTCGACACCGCGGCCGAGGCGCTCGCCGCCGCCACGGAGATCACCGACGTGCCCACCATCCTCCCGCGCGTGATCGCCGACGGCAGCGGGGTCCGCATCGCGTTGCCCGGTGACCCCGAGTACCACAACCCGACGGTCGAGCCCGACGCGAGCACGAGCTGGATGAGCAACTTCGACCACCGCGGCACCGGCCTCGACGCGGAGCCCACCGCCCCGTGACCGATCCGACGAACCCCGCCGAGCCCCCGGCTCGCGCCGCCCTCGTGCCCGAGGTGCCCGTGGCGCTCGGCAAGCTCGTGCGCCGGGTGCTCTGCGACAACCCGGGGATGATGACCGGACCGGGCACCAACACCTACCTCGTGGGCATCGACGAGGTGGCGGTGATCGACCCCGGCCCCGACGACGAGGCCCACCTCGACGCCGTGGCCGCCGCGGGCAGCGGTCGCATCCGCTGGATCCTCTGCACCCACACCCACGGCGACCACTCGCCGGGCGCGGCCGGGCTCAAGGCCCGCACCGGCGCCGAGGTCCTCTCGTTCGCCGACCGCGACGGGCTCGTGTGCGACCGCCACCTCGTCGACGGCGACACCGTGGAGGGCACCGAGTTCACCCTCCGGGCCGTGCACACGCCGGGCCACGCGTCGAACCACGTGTGCTTCCTGCTCGAGCGCGACCGCCTCCTGTTCTCGGGCGACCACGTGATGGACGGCTCCACCGTGGTCATCACCCCGCCCGACGGCGACATGGCGGCCTACCTCGCGTCGATCGAGCGGCTCCGGCGCTGGCGGCCCTCCCTGCGGGCCATCGCCCCGGCGCACGGCCACCTCATCGAGGACCCCGCCGCCAAGCTCGACGACTACCTGACCCACCGCCTCGAGCGCGAGGCCCAGGTGCTCGAGGCCGTGCGCGCCGCGGGTCCCGACGGCGCCGACACCGCGGAGCTGGTGCGCGCCATCTACGCCGACGTGCCCGAGGTGCTCCACCCGGTGGCCCGCTTCAGCGTCTGGGCCCACCTGCGCAAGCTGCGCGACGACGGCCCGGTGCGAGCCTCCGACGCCGACGACCCCGACGCCGTCTGGGCCGCCGGCTGACGCGGCGGCCCCGAGGCCGACGTCGGCGGTCGGCTGCCCACTGGTCGCGGCGGCAGGCCGCCGCCCGCTGCGGTACCGTCCTGACCGTCTGGTCAAGTTCGTGGCCGGGCCCATCCGCAGCGCACACGAGGGGACGCCAACCATGGCCGACTACCAGCTCTTCATCGACGGCGAGTACGTCGACGCCCAGTCGGGCGAGACCTTCACCACCTACGACCCCGCCACCGGCCAGGCCATCGGCGAGATCGCCAAGGCCGGCCGGGAGGACTCGGTGCGCGCCATCGAGGCCGCCCGCAAGGCGTTCGACGAGGGCCCCTGGCCCAAGATGAGCGGTGCCGAGCGCGGCGCCAAGCTGAACCAGATCGCCGACGCCATCGAGGCCAAGGCCGACAAGTTCTCCGAGATGGAGGCCCGAGACGGCGGCGGCACCATCAAGAAGGCGATGTTCGCCGACATCCCCGGCGCGGCTGGCGCCTTCCGCTGGTTCGCCAAGCTCGCCATCGAGGAGGCCGAGGAGGTCGAGGTGCCGGGCACCCCCTTCCCGCCCTCGCAGAACTGGGTCCGCTACGAGCCCCACGGCGTGTGCACGGGCATCATCCCCTGGAACTTCCCGTTCATCATGGCGGCGTGGAAGCTCGGGCCGGCCCTGGCCGCCGGCAACACGTCGGTGCTCAAGCCGGCGTCGTTCACCTCGATCACCGCCCTGATGCTGGGCGAGGTCTTCCAGGAGGTCGACCTCCCGCCGGGCGTCGCCAACATCGTGGCCGGTCCGGGCGGCACCGCCGGCGAGGAGCTCGCCGTCAACCCGCTGGTGGACAAGACCGCGTTCACCGGCTCCACCGAGGTGGGCCGCCGCATCATGCAGCTCGCCTCGGGCACGGTGAAGCCCGTGACCCTGGAGCTCGGCGGCAAGAGCGCCAACATCGTGCTCGACGACGCCGACCTCGACCTCGCCGCCGCCTGCGTGCTCTGGGGCACGTTCTTCCACAACGGCCAGGTGTGCGAGTCCGGCACCCGGGCGCTCGTGCACAAGAGCATCTACGACGAGTTCCTGTCGCTGCTCGTGGACCGCGCCGGCAAGATCGTCATCGGCAACCAGATGGACTTCAACACCGACCTCGGCCCGCTCGTCGGCCGCAGCCAGGTGGAGACCGTGGAGCGCTACGTGGCCCTCGGTCGCGAGGAGGTGGGCGAGCCCATCTGCGGTGGCCAGCGTCCCGAGGGCCTCGCCGAGGGCCTCGACCCCGCCGCCTTCTACACGCCCACGATCTTCGCCGGCGTTCCGAACTCGGCGAAGATCGCCCAGGAGGAGATCTTCGGCCCGGTGCTGTCGGTCATCCCGTTCGAGTCCGACGACGAGGCGATCGCCATCGCCAACGACTCCATCTACGGCCTCGCCGGCGGCGTGCAGTCGAGCAACATGGAGCGGGCTCGGTCGGTGGCCAACCGCATGCGCACCGGCACGGTGTGGATCAACGACTACCACCTGATCTCGCCCGAGCGCCCCTTCGGCGGCTACAAGCAGTCGGGCATCGGCCGCGAGCTCGGCCTCAACGGCCTGCGCGCCTACCAGCAGGTCAAGCACATCCACGCCAACCCGGGCGGCAGCCGGGACAACTACATCCACCTGTCCGCGCTGAGCGCCAACATCTGACCCAGCTCCGGCTGGACGCGACGAGGGCCCGGGTCGATCCGACCCGGGCCCTCGCGCGTTCGTCGGCGGCTCCCGATCAGCCCCCGGGCACCTCGACGGTGACGCCCAGGCAGGCCGACGCGCTGCGTGCATAGAGCTTCAGGGCGTCGGCATCGAGGTCGTCGACCTTGCCCTTGCCCACGGCCTCCACCTCCTCGGGCGTGAGGTCGGCGTCGGCGAAGGCCCGGGCGATGCACTCGGCCTGCGTCTTCTTCATCCCGTTGGCCCGCAGCTCGGCGATGAGGTCGGTGGTGGCCTTGGAGTCGCCGTCGCTGCCGCCGCACGCCACCGCCCCGAGCGACAGGGCGGCGGCGAGCACGACGGCTGCGGCGGTGCGGGCGGTCACCGGCGGATCAGTTCCCGGTGTCGGGGATCGAGATGTCGTCGGGGATGGAGAAGTCGGTGCTGCCGGTCACGCACTTCACCGCCGCCGCGAGGTACTTCTTGAACTTGGGGTCGCTGGCCACGGCGGCGGCGTCGCCGGACGCCTTCGTGTAGTCGTCGTAGTTGAGGCCGGACTCGTCGAGCGCCTTGGCGATGCAGTCGGCCTGCTTCTCGGGCATGCCCCGCTTGACCAGCTCGGACTTCACGTCGGCCGAATCGGGCTTGTCGTTGCCCGAGTCGCCGCACGCGGCGGCCGACAGGGGCAGCAGCAGCGCGATGGCCGCCACGCCGAGGGAACGGATCTTCATGGTGGGCTCCTGTGGATGGGGGGTGTGGCCCGGTGGGGGTGGTGATCCGATGGTCTCCCGCCAACGGTCGTGCGGCGTCACCGTACCCCCGCGCCACGGGCCGGGGCGGCACCGGTGCGGCACCGGTGCGGTGCGCCGGCGCGCTGCGTACGGTGGTGTGCATGGAGGTCACCGCCACCCCCCGAGCCACCGAGGTGATCACCGAGATGCGCGCCCGGCGGTCGGGCACCCTCACGATCACCATCGGCACCGGCTGCTGCGAGTCCACCGCCCCGTTCCTCTACGAGGACTTCTGGCCGGGGCCCGATCAGGAGCAGGTGGGCGAGGTGGCCGGCGTCGGCGTCTTCGCGCCCGAGTACCTGCGCGTGCAGTACCCCGGCACCGAGGGCGTCGTGGTCGACGTGGTCGACGAGCTCGGTGAGTCGCTGTCGGTGGAGACCGAGCTCGGGTGCCGCCTCATCCTCCGGGGCCAGGGGTTCGACTCGTCGACCGAGCCGCAGGCGTGCGCCGTGCCGGCCAGCGGCGAGCCCAAGGTGCTGCGGCCCGTGGTGGGCGAGCTGCCCGAGGCCCTCCGCGGGCTCCGGATGCGCTGAGCCCCCCACGGGGTCAGGCGCCGGCCACCTCGGCGGTGGCCGCGTCGACGTCGTCCTCCGCGTCGAGGGCGGCCACCATGGCGTCGAGCATGCGGGCCGAGCAGCCGGCGAGCGCCGGCGGGGGGACGGCCTCGGTGACGATGCGCTCGGCGATGGCTCGGAACGCCTCGGCGGCCGGGCCGGTGCCGAGCGCGACGGGTTCGCCCACGTCACCCCCCTCGGCCACGGCGTTCTCGATGGGGATCGACCCGAGCAGGGGCACGCCCGCATCGGTGGCCAGCGTGGCGCCGCCTCCCGACCCGAACAGCGCGTAGCGCTCGCCGTGCTCGCAGGTGAAGGCGCTCATGTTCTCGATGACGCCGGCCACCCGCAGGTAGGACTTGCGGGCCATCGACACGGCCCGGATGGCCACCTTCTGGGCTGCCACCGCCGGCGTGGTCACCACGATGACCTCGCTGCGCGGGACCATCTTGGCCACGCCCATCTGCACGTCGCCGGTGC
>JAHBSN010000071.1 GCA_019639095.1 Actinomycetota bacterium | reverse complement strand
CCAAGCTCCCGGACGACGACCAGAGTGACACTGAGTCCGAACCTACCCCCGGCCCTGCGGCCACCTCCCAACGCGTTGCCGCCCCCAGCTGGGGTCAGGCGGCGTCGGCGCGCACCCGCAGCGCCCACCGCACGAGCGGGGCCTGGAGGGGCAGCCGGGCCCAGGTGAGCGCCTTCTCGGCCGGCGTGCGGGCGCTGGCCGCGGCCTGGACGTTGGCGGGGAACACGGCCACGAAGAGCAGGGCCGCGGCGCCCGCTCCCGCGCGCCGGGTGCGGGGGTTCGCCACGGCGGCGGCCACGGCGAGCTCGGCCACGCCGCTGACGTGGGTCCACGCGCGCGGGTTCGGCAGGGCCTTGGGCACGATGGCGTCGAAGAACGTCGGCGTGGCGAAGTGCATGACCCCGGCACCGGCGAGGAAGCCGGCGAGGACCTTGGGCGACGTGGACGACGAGAGGCGGGGCATGGCCCGATCCTGTCAGCCGGCGGCCTCGAACCGCGCCCGCGCACCGGGGTAGTCGGCCTTGCCGTTCGGGGCGCGCGGCACCTCGTCGACCAGCACCACCGAGCGCGGCACCTTGTACGCGGAGAGGTGGGCGCGCAGGTCGGCCACCAGCGCGTCGACGTCGAGCGCCGGTGCGCCGGGCGCGGCCGACACCACCGCCACCACCCGCTGGCCGAAGCGCTCGTCGGGCACGCCGAACACGAGGGCGTCGTCCACGGTGGGCAGCCGCTTGATGGCCTCCTCCACCTCCTCGGGGAAGACCTTCTCGCCGCCGGTGTTGATGCACTGCGACCCTCGTCCGAGCAACGTGAGCGAGCCGTCGGCGCCCACCGTGGCCCAGTCGCCCGGGAACGAGTAGGTGACGCCGTCGACCTCGCGGAACGTGCGGGCGGTCTTGGCCGGGTCCTTGAAGTAGCCGACCGGGATGGCACCCGGCACCGCCACGATGCCGCCCTGCCCCGATCCCGGGACCACCTCGCGGTCGTGCTCGTCGAACACCTTGACCCCGGCCGACGGCGTGAAGTGCCCGGTGGGAGCGGGCCGGTCTCGCACCGAGATCGACGTGCCCATGGTGCCCTCGGTGGAGGCGATGAAGTCGAGGACGTAGGCGCCGTCGGGCAGGTGGTCGAGCAGGCCCTGCTTCACCTCGGTGGAGAACATGGCGCCCGAGGACAGGATCGCCCGCAGCGACGCCAACGACCTCGGCGGGCCCTCGCGCAGGCCGCGCAGCATCGGCCGGGCGAAGGCATCGCCCACCACGGTGAGGGCCATCACGCCCTCGCGGTCCACCAGGTCCCAGAGCTCGTCGACGTCGAGGCCCCGCCCCGCCAGCAGCGCCACCGTGCCACCCACCGACAGCGCCGGGATCGCCCCGATCGAGAGGCCGGTGGCGTGCATCAGCGGGCAGGCGGGCAGGCCCACGAGCCGGGCGTCGGCGTCGGCCAGGACCCGGGCCAGGCCGGCGGCCCCCGCCGGGTCGGTCACCGGCGGCTGGCCCAGCAGCACCGGCGTGCTCGACAGGGTGGCGTCGACCCCGTTGCCGACCTTCGACATGACGCCCTTGGGCAGCCCGGTGGTGCCGCCGGTGTAGGTCATGGCGAGGTCGTCGGCACTGCGGGCGATGCGGGGGGCGGGGTCGTGGGTGGCGAGGAGCGCCTCGTAGCCGACGGCCCCGTCGACAGTGGCCCCGTCGGTGCCCGTCCCGACGTCGTCGACCTCCACGGCCAACCGCAGGTGCCTGGCGCGCGGCAGCACGCGGGCCACCCGGTCCCCGAGGCTGGCGTGGAACACCATGACCCGGGCCTCGGAGTCCTCGAGCAGGTGGAGCAGCTCGTCGTCGAGGTAGCGGTAGTTGACGTTCACCGGCACCGCCCGCACCTTGAAGGCGGCGAAGGTGGTCTCGAGGTACTCGGGCGAGTTGTAGAGGTACTGGGCGACGGCGGTGCCCGGCGCCACGCCGGCGGCCACGAGCGCGGCGGCCAGCCGGGCGGCGCGGTCGTCGAGCTCGGTCCAGGTGCGTCGCGTGGCGCCCTGCACCACGGCGATGTCGTCGCCCACCTCGTCGGCCACCGACTCCCAGACGGTGGCGAAGTGCCGCTCCACCTCCGGCACGGTACGGCACCGCCCCGGCCGCCGCTGCGGGAGGACCACGACAAGATCGCCGCCTCCGGCGTCAAGGACGCGTCAAGCCCGTTCCGCCGGGCCCGAGGCGGGCGTAGGACCGACGTCATGAGCGATCTGGTCTTCCTGCTGGTGGTGGTGGCGTTCTTCGCCGTCGCCGCGGGCTTCGTCGGCGCCTGCGAGCGCATCGTCGGCCGCGCCGAACCGACGGCGGGCGCCCCGTCTCCCACGCCGGCCCCGGCGCCCGCCCTCGACGCGGACGGCCGCCGGTGAGCGCCGACGACGTCGTCGGCCTCGTGCTCGCCGTGGGCATCCTCGCCTACCTCGTGGTGGCCCTCGTGTTCCCGGAGCGGTTCTGATGAGCGGCGCGAGCTGGCTCCAGCTCCTCGCCGTGGCCGTGCTGGTGGTGGGCGGCACGCGCCTGCTCGGGCCCTACCTGGCCGCGGTGTTCGGCGATGCCGAGCCGGTCGATGGCGCCGGCCGCGCCGAGGGCGCGCCCCGCCGGTCCTCGGCGCCGGGCGATCGCCTGTTCGCGCCGCTGGAGCGGGCGATCTACCGGCTCGGCGGGATCGACCCCGACCGGGAGCAGCGCTGGACGAGCTACGCCCTCTCGCTGCTGGCCTTCAGCGGCGCGTCGGTGCTCGCGCTCTACGCCCTGCTGCGCCTCCAGGCCGTGCTGCCGCTCAACCCGACCGATGCCCCGGCCGTGCCGGCGCCGCTGGCGTTCAACACCGCTGTCAGCTTCGTGACCAACACCAACTGGCAGAACTACGGCGGCGAGCTGGCCATGAGCCACCTCACCCAGATGGCCGGGCTGGCGGTGCAGAACGTCGTGTCGCCGGTGGTGGGCCTGTGCGTGGCGGTCGTGCTCATCCGCAGCCTGGCCCGTCGGCGCATCGAGCTGGTGGGCAACTTCTGGGTGGACCTCGTTCGGGGCACGACCCGTGTCTTCCTGCCGCTGGCGTTCGTGGCCGCGCTCGTGCTGGTGAGCCAGGGCGCCATCCAGAACCTGCACGGGTTCACCACCGCCCACACCGTCGCCGGCGGCACGCAGCTCGTGCCGGGTGGGCCGGTGGCGAGCCAGGAGGCCATCAAGGAGCTGGGCCAGAACGGTGGCGGGTTCTTCAACGCCAACTCGATGCACCCGTTCGAGAACCCCAACCCGATCACCAACCTCCTCCAGGTGGTGACCATCCTCCTGATCCCGTTCGCCCTCACCTACGCCTACGGCCGGATGGTGCGGGACCAGAAGCAGTGCTGGGTGGTGTTCGCCGCCATGGCGCTGCTGCTCGTCGGGAGCATCGCCTTGGCCACGGGCATGGAGACCCGGGGCAACCCCGAGCTCACCGCCCGCGGCGCCGCCCAGGCCACCCAGTCCGGCGGCAACCTGGAGGGCAAGGAGGTCCGGTTCGGCGCCGCCGGGTGCGGCCTGTACTCGGCGGTCACCACGGGCACGTCCACCGGCGCGGTGAACTGCGCGCACGACTCGATGACCCCGCTCGGCGGCCTGGCTCCGCTCGCCAACATGATGCTGGGCGAGGTGAGCCCGGGCGGCACCGGCTCCGGCCTCTACGGGATGCTCGTGTTCGTCCTGCTCTCGGTCTTCATCGCCGGGCTGATGGTGGGCCGCACCCCGGAGTACCTCGGCAAGAAGGTCCAGGCCGCCGAGATGAAGCTGGTGGTGCTCTACCTCGTGGTGGTGCCGGCGACGGTGCTGTCGTTCGCCGCCGCGTCGGTGGTCCTGCCGAGCGCCCGCTCGTCGATGCTGAACACCGGCCCGCACGGCCTCACCGAGGTCCTCTACGGGTTCACGTCGGCCGGCAACAACAACGGCTCGGCCTTCGGCGGCCTCAGCGGCAACACCGATTGGTACAACACCACGCTCGGCCTCTCGATGCTGGTGGGCCGGTTCCTGCTCATCGTGCCCGTGCTCGCCATCGCCGGGTCGCTGGTGCGCAAGCAGCGGGTGCCGGCCACCTCGGGCACCTTCCCCACCGGCACGCCGCTGTTCGCCGGCCTGCTCACCGGCGTGGTGCTGATCGTGGTCGGCCTGACCTACTTCCCCGTCCTCTCGCTCGGCCCCGTGGTCGAGCACCTCGGCCTCTAGGAGCCCGCCGTGGAGACCACCACCCCCGCCGAGACCGAGCCGAGCCTGGCATCGGGCGAACCGACCCCGGACCGGGCCTCGCTGCTCGAGCCGTCGATCGTGAGGCGGGCCGCCGCCGACGCCGTGCGCAAGCTCGACCCCCGCCAGATGGCGCGCAACCCGGTGATGTTCGTCGTCGAGGTCGGCAGCGTCCTGGTGACGCTCCTGTTCCTCCGCGACCTGGCCCGGCCCGGCGAGCCTCACCTGTTCACCGGCCTGGTGGCCGCGTGGCTCTGGTTCACCGTGCTGTTCGCGAACTTCGCCGAGGCGGTGGCGGAGGGCCGGGGCAAGGCCCAGGCCGACACGCTCCGCAAGACCCGGTCCGAGACCGTGGCCCGCGTTCGCCTGGACGACGGCTCGCTGGTGGAGCGCCCCTCCCCGGAGCTCCGCCGGGGCGACCTCTGCGTGGTGCGCCCCGGCGAGACGATCCCGGGCGACGGCGAGGTGGTCGAGGGCATCGCCAGCGTGGACGAGTCGGCCATCACCGGCGAGTCGGCCCCGGTGATCCGCGAGTCGGGCGGCGATCGCAGCGCGGTCACCGGCGGCACCCGCGTGCTGTCCGACGAGATCGTCGTGGCCATCACCCAGGAGCCGGGCCGGGGCTTCATCGACCGCATGATCGCCCTGGTGGAGGGGGCCGAGCGCCAGAAGACCCCGAACGAGATCGCCCTCAACATCCTCCTGTCGGGGCTCACCATCATCTTCCTGCTGGCGGTGGTGACCCTCCAGCCCTTCGCCACCTACTCCGGCAGCGAGCAGAGCCTCGTGATCCTCGTGGCGCTGCTGGTCTGCCTGATCCCCACCACCATCGGCGGCCTGCTCTCCGCCATCGGCATCGCCGGCATGGACCGGTTGGTGCAGCGCAACGTCCTCGCCATGTCGGGCCGGGCGGTGGAGGCCGCAGGCGACGTGTCCACGCTGCTGCTCGACAAGACCGGCACCATCACCTACGGCAACCGCATGGCCGCCGCCTTCATCCCGGTCGACGGGGTGACCGAGGTGGAGCTGGCCGAGGCGGTGCTGCTGGCGAGCCTGGCCGACGAGACCCCGGAGGGCCGCTCGATCGTGTCGCTCGCCCAGGAGCGCTACGGGCTCGACCCCGACCGCCGGATCGAGGGCGCCGAGCTCGTGCCCTTCACCGCCCAGACCCGCATGTCGGGCGTCGACGTCGCCGACGACGACGGCGACGGCGATCGCCGCAGCATCCGCAAGGGGGCGACCGACTCGGTGCGCCGCTGGGTGGAGGAGCAGGGCGTGGTCACCCCGCCCGACCTGCTCCACATCGTGGAGGGGATCTCCACCACCGGCGGCACGCCGCTCGCCGTGGCCGACGGCCCCCGCACGCTCGGCGTGATCCACCTGAAGGACACGGTGAAGGCGGGCATGGTCGAGCGCTTCGCGGAGCTGCGGGCCATGGGGATCCGCACCGTGATGATCACCGGCGACAACCCGCTGACCGCCGCCGCCATCGCCGCGGAGGCCGGCGTCGACGACTACCTGGCCGAGGCCACGCCCGAGGACAAGATGGCCCGCATCCGCGCCGAGCAGGCCGGCGGGAACCTGGTGGCCATGACCGGCGACGGGACCAACGACGCCCCGGCCCTGGCCCTGGCCGACGTGGGCGTGGCCATGAACTCCGGCACCCAGGCCGCCAAGGAGGCCGGGAACATGGTCGACCTCGACAGCGACCCCACGAAGCTCATCGAGGTGGTGGCCATCGGCAAGCAGCTGCTGATCACCCGAGGTGCGCTCACCACCTTCTCGATCGCCAACGACGTCGCCAAGTACTTCGCCATCGTCCCGGCGATGTTCGTCGGGACGTTCCCCCAGCTCGACACCCTCAACGTGATGCGCCTGGGCTCGGCGGAGTCGGCGATCCTCTCGGCGGTCGTCTTCAACGCCCTCGTGATCGTGGCGCTCATCCCCCTCGCGCTGCGGGGCGTGCGGTTCCGGGTCGGCGGAGCGGCCGACGTGCTGCGCCGCAACCTGCTCGTCTACGGGCTGGGCGGCCTGGTGGCCCCGTTCGTGGGCATCAAGGCCATCGACCTCGTCGTCACCGGGCTCGGCATCGGGTGATCGCCGTGCTCGCCGTGCTCCCCGACCCCTCCCGGACAAGGACCCCCTGACGTGCGCCGCCAACTCCTCCCCGCCCTCCGCACCCTCGCCGTGCTCACGGTGCTCTGCGGTCTGCTCTACCCGCTCGCCGTCACCGCCGCCGCCCAGGTGGCGTTCCCCGGCCAGGCGAACGGCAGCCTCGTCCACGACGCGTCGGGCCGGGTGGTCGGCTCCCGGCTGCTGGGCCAGCGCTTCGATGGCGACGAGTGGTTCCACGGCCGCCCGTCGGCCGCCGGTGACGGCTACGACGGCACCGCCAGCTCGCCGAGCAACCTCGGTCCGACCAGCCCGGAGCTGCTCGACGCCGTGGCCGAGCGGGTGGCCGCGTACCGCGAGGAGAACGGCCTCGCCGACGACGCCGCCGTGCCCGTCGACGCGGTGACCGCCTCGGGCTCGGACCTCGATCCGCAGATCTCGGTGGCCAACGCCCGCCTCCAGGCACCGCGGGTGGCCGCGGCCCGGGGTCTCGCCGAGCCGCAGGTGCTCGCGTTGGTCGACCAGCACACCGTCGGCCGCCGGCTCGGCTTCCTCGGCGAGCCCGGGGTGGACGTGCTCGCCCTCAACCGGGCGCTCGTCGCCGTACCCTGACCCGGTGGCCCCGGTCACGACCCAGGACACCGCCCGGCGGGGACGGCTGCGCATCTACCTGGGCGCCGCGCCCGGCGTCGGCAAGACCTACGCCATGCTCGGCGAGGGGCACCGGCGCGCGGAGCGCGGCACCGACGTCGTCGTGGCGTTCGTGGAGACCCACGGCCGGGCGAACACCGCCCGCCAGGTCGAGGGCCTCGAGGTGCTGCCCCGCCGCCAGGCGGAGCACCGGGGCGCGGCGTTCACCGAGATGGACCTCGACGCCGTGCTGGCCCGCAGGCCGGAGGTCGCCCTCGTGGACGAGCTCGCCCACACCAACGTCCCCGGCTCGCGGCACGAGAAGCGCTGGCAGGACGTGGAGGAGCTGCTCGACGCCGGGATCGACGTGGTGAGCACGGTCAACGTGCAGCACCTCGAGTCGCTCAACGACGTGGTGGAGCGCATCACCGGCGCCACCCAGCGCGAGACGGTGCCCGACCGCGTGGTGCGCGCTGCCGACCAGGTGGAGCTGGTGGACATGACCGCCGAGGCCCTCCGGCGCCGCATGCACCACGGCAACGTCTATGCCGCCGACAAGGTCGACGACGCGCTGGGCAACTACTTCCGCGTCGGCAACCTCACCGCCCTGCGCGAGCTCGCCCTGCTCTGGCTGGCCGACAAGGTCGACGAGGCGCTGCTGGCCTACCAGGACGACCACGGAATCGACCACGCATGGGAGACCCGCGAGCGCGTGGTGGTGGCCCTCACCGGCGCGCCGAGCGGCGAGGCCCTGATCCGACGCGCCGCGCGCATCGCCGGCCGGGCGCGCGGCGACCTCGTGGGGGTCCACATCCGCGCCGACGACGGGCTCGAGCACCCGCCCTCCGAGGGCCTCGAACGCCAGCGGGCCCTGCTCGCCGACCTCGGCGGCGCCTACCACGAGGTGGTGGGCACCGACGTCGCCGACGACCTCGTGCGCTTCGCCCGGGCCGAGCGCGCCACCCAGGTGGTCCTCGGCGCCACCCGCCACGGCCGCCTGCGGGACCTGTGGCGGGGCTCGGTGGTGAACCGGGTGGTGCGGGCGTCCGACGAGCTCGACATCCACGTGATCAGCCGGGCCGCCACCGACGGTGAACCGCACCCGGCGCGTCGGCTCGGTCCGCTGCGATCGCCCCTCAGCGCGCGCCGCCGCCTCGCCGGGTGGGCGTTCGCCGCCACGGTCCTGCCCGTGCTGACCGTGGCCCTGACGCCGGTGCGGGACCGGTTCGGGCTGCCGGGCGACCTGATGGCGTACGTGCTCGTGGTGGTGGCGGCATCGGCCATCGGGGGCCTCGGGCCGGGGGTGGCCACCGCCGTCGCGAGCGGGCTCCTGGTGAACTGGTTCTTCACCCCGCCGTTCCACACGTTCACCGTGGCCGAGGCCGAGAACGCGGTGGCCCTGCTGGCGTTCGTGCTCGTGGCGCTCGTGATCAGCCTGCTGGTGTCGCGCGCCGAGCGCCGCGCCGTGGCCGCCACCCGGGCCGGCCAGGAGGCCGAGGCGCTCGCCCGGGTGGCGGCCGGCCTCGCCCTGGAGGACGACCCCGTTCCGGCCATGCTCGACCGTGTGCGCACCACCTTCCAGCTCGACGCCGCCGCGCTGTTCGCGCCGAGCTCGGACGGGTGGAGCCTCGTGCACGGTGCCGGCGAGCCCCTCCCGGCCGCACCCGACGACGCCACCCTCCAGGTGCCGGCCGGCGAGCTCGGCATCCTGGCCCTCACGGGCGTGGCCCCCACCGTCGACGACCAGTTGGTGCTGTGCGCCTTCGCCGCGCAGCTGGCCATCGCCCTCGAGCAGCGGCGGCTCCGCCGCGAGGCGGCCGACGCCGCGGTGGTGGCCGAAGGCGACGCGCTGCGCACCGCGCTCCTGCGGGCGGTGTCGCACGACCTGCGCACGCCGCTGTCCTCCATCAAGGCGTCGGTCTCGAGCCTGTTCGCCGACGACGTGGCGTGGACCGACCACGACCGCCAGGACTTCCTCGAGACCATCGACGAGGAGACCGATCGGCTCAACCGCCTCGTGGGCAACCTCCTCGACATGAGCCGCCTCGAGACGGGGGTGCTCCAGCTCTCGGCCCGGCCGGTCGGCTGGGAGGAGGTGGTGGCATCGGCCACCGCCGGCCTCGGCGGGGTGGGGGCGCACGCCTTCGACATCGCGGTGCCCGAGACGCTCGCGGCCGTCCAGGCCGACCCGGGTCTGCTCGAGCGGGCGCTCGGCAACGTGGTGGCCAACGCCGTGCGGTTCTCGGGCGGGCAGCCGGTGCGGATCGAGGCCGACGAGGTGGGCGACCGGGTGGACCTGCGGGTGATCGACCACGGGCCCGGGGTCCCCGCGCCGCAGCGGCGCCAGCTGTTCGAGCCGTTCCAGCGCCTGGGCGACACGGGCGACGACGGGGTGGGCCTCGGCCTGGCCGTGGCCGCCGGCTTCGTGACCGCGATGGGCGGGCGCATCTCGGCCGACGAGACGCCGGGCGGCGGGCTCACCATGACGTTGTCGCTCCCCCGCGCCGAGGTGCTGGCCTCGTGACCCGCGTGCTGGTGGTGGACGACGAGCCGCAGATCCGCCGGGCCCTGCGCACCAACCTGGCGGCGCGCGGCTACGAGGTCGACCTGGCTGCCACGGGCGAGGAGGCGCTGGCGCGCGCCGCCGCCCACCTGCCCGACGTCGTCGTGCTCGACCTCGGCCTGCCCGGCATCGACGGCATCGCCGTGGTGGAGGGCCTTCGCGGGTGGACCCAGGTGCCCATCCTCGTGCTGTCGGTGCGCGACGCCGAGGCCGACAAGATCGCCGCCCTCGACGCCGGCGCCGACGACTACGTCACCAAGCCGTTCGGCATGGGCGAACTGCTCGCCCGCCTGCGCGCCGCCACCCGCCGGGCCGCGGCCGACGAGGGCGAGGCCCCGGTGGTGGAGACCGAGTCGTTCACGGTCGACCTCGCCGAGCACCGGGTGACCCGCCACGGCGAGCCGGTGCACCTCACGCCCACCGAGTGGCACCTGCTCGAGGTGCTGGTTCGCCACCCCGGCCGCCTCGTCTCCCAGCGCCAACTGCTGCAGGCCGTGTGGGGCCCGCAGTACGAGAAGGAGACGAACTACCTGCGCGTGTACCTCGCCCAGCTGCGCCGCAAGCTCGAGGCCGACCCGAGCCGCCCCCGCCACCTCCTCACCGAGCCCGGCATGGGCTACCGCTTCGAGCCGTAGCGCGTCCGAGGTGACCCTCGTGTCAGAAGACCGGTTGTTCTGACAACGGTCGTAGAGGGTTCGGCCGGTAGGGTCGCTCCGCCATGCTCGTCGCCCTCCTCCGCACCTACCTCGCGCGCTACCGCAAGCCCCTGCTCGCGGTGGTCGTGCTGCAGTTCGTGCAGACCATGGCCACGCTCTACCTGCCGAGCCTCAACGCCGACATCATCGACAAGGGCATCGCCACCGGAGACACCCACTACATCTGGACCCACGGCGCCCTGATGCTGGGCGTCACCCTCGTGCAGGTGTGCTTCGCGGTGGCTGCGGTGTTCTTCAGCGCCCGGGCCGCCATGGGCTTCGGGCGCGACGTGCGCAGCGGGCTGTTCCACCAGGTCACCGGGTTCTCGGCCCAGGAGGTGAACACCTTCGGGCCGCCGTCGCTGATCACCCGCATCACCAACGACGTCACCCAGGTGCAGGTGCTGGTGCTGATGTCGTTCACCCTGTTGGTGGCGGCACCGATCACCGCCATCGGCGGCGTGATCATGGCCCTGCGCGAGGACGTGGGGCTGTCGGCGATCCTGCTCTTCGCCGTGCCCGCCCTGGTGATCCCGATCACCATCATCGTGCGGCGGATGATCCCCCAGTTCCGCCTCATCCAGGAGCGGATCGACCTCGTCAACCGGGTGCTGCGCGAGCAGATCACCGGCATCCGGGTGGTGCGGGCGTTCGTGCGCGAGCCCGACGAGGTCCAGCGCTTCGCCGGCGTCAACGACGACCTCACCGAGGCGTCGCTCGTGGCCGGGCGCCTCATGGCGATCATGTTCCCGATCGTGATGCTCGTGCTCAACGCGTCGAGCGTGGCCGCCATCTGGGTGGGAGCCGGGCGCCTCGACGCCGGCCAGATGAAGATCGGCGCCCTGGTGGCGTTCCTCAGCTACCTGGCCCAGATCATCATGGCGGTGATGATGGCCACGTTCATGGCCATCATGGTCCCGCGTGCGGCGGTGTGCGCCGAGCGCATCCAGGAGGTGCTGCACACGCCCTCCACCGTGGTGGCGCCGGCCGAGGTGCACCCGCCCACCGGGCGCGGCCTCGAGCTGCGCGACGTCGGGTTCCACTACCCGGGGGCCGAGGCGCCGGTGCTGGCCGACATCTCGCTGCGGGTGGACCCGGGGCAGACCCTCGCCATCATCGGCAGCACCGGGGCGGGGAAGACCACGCTGCTCAACGTCGTCCCCCGCCTCTACGACGTCACCAGCGGCTCGGTCCTGGTCGACGGGGTCGACGTGCGCGACCTCGACCCCGAGGTGCTGTGGGACCGCATCGGGCTGGTGCCCCAGAAGCCGTACCTGTTCTCGGGCACGGTGGCCACCAACCTGCGCAACGCCGACCCCGACGCCACCGACGACGAGCTCTGGGACGCGCTCACCGTGGCCCAGGCGGCCGACTTCGTGCAGGCCATGCCGGGCGGGCTCGACGCGCCCATCTCCCAGGGCGGCACCAACGTGTCGGGCGGCCAGCGCCAGCGCCTCGCCATTGCCCGGGCGCTCGTGCGCAAGCCCGGCATCTTCCTGTTCGACGACTCGTTCTCGGCGCTCGACCTGGCCACCGACGCCCGCCTGCGCGCCGCCCTGGCGCCGCGCACCCGAGACGCCGTGGTGGTGATCGTGGCCCAGCGGGTGTCCACCATCGCCAACGCCGACCAGATCCTGGTCCTCGAGGACGGCCGGGCCGTGGGCCTCGGCTCCCACGACGAGCTCGTGGCCACGTGCCCCACCTACAACGAGATCGTGGCGTCGCAGCGGGCCGAGGAGGCGGTGGCGTGACCGACGACGACCTCCCGAAGCAGTCTCCCGCCGCCGCCGCCCGCAGCACCATCGCCGGGCGCTTCGCCACCGCCGGCATGCCGGCCGAGAAGTCGGAGAACTTCGGCGAGTCCACCAAGCGGCTGCTGCGGCGCATGCGGCCCGACGCCCTCGGCGCGTCGGCCGTGCTCGTGCTGGCCGTCATCAGCGTCACCTGCTCGGTGTTCGGGCCGAAGATCCTCGGCCACGCGACCGACATCATCTTCCGGGGGATCTTCCTCGAGGGCGGTGTCGACTTCGACGCCCTGCGGCGCACCCTGCTGCTCGTGCTGGCGCTCTACGTCACGTCGGCCACCCTCGCCTGGCTCCAGTCGTGGATCCTCGCCGCCGTGGTGCAGCGCACCATGCACCGCCTGCGCGCCGACGTGGAGGACAAGCTCCACCGCCTGCCCCTGGCGTACATCGACCGCACGCCCCGCGGCGACCTCCTCAGCCGGGTCACCAACGACATCGACAACATCGCCCAGAGCCTGCAGCAGACCCTGAGCCAGGCCCTCACCTCGGTCCTCACCCTCGTGGGCGTGCTGGCCATGATGCTGTGGATCTCGCCGCCGCTCGCGGTGATCACCGCCTTCACCATCCCGGCCTCGCTGCTGATCACCCGCACCATCGCCAAGCGCTCCCGGGGCCGGTTCATCGCCCAGTGGCAGCACACCGGGTCGCTCAACGCCCAGGTGGAGGAGGCCTTCACCGGCCACGCCCTCGTGAAGGTCTTCGGCCGCACCCAGGAGGTGGAGGACCGCTTCGACGCCGAGAACGAGCAGCTCTACGACGCCAGCTTCAGCGCCCAGTTCATCGCCGGCACCATCCAGCCGGCCATGACGTTCCTCGGCAACCTCAACTTCGTGGCCATCGCCGTGGTGGGCGGGGTGCGGGTGGCGTCGGGGGCCATGACCCTCGGCGACGTCCAGGCCTTCATCCAGTACTCCCGCCAGTTCTCCCAGCCGCTCACCCAGCTGGCGTCGATGGCCAACGTGCTCCAGTCGGGCATCGCGTCGGCCGAGCGGGTCTTCCAGCTGCTCGACGTCGACGAGGAGACGCCCGACCCCGCCGTGCTCCCCGCCCCGGTGGCGCGCCGCGGCCTGGTGGAGTTCGACCACGTGTCGTTCTCCTACGACCCCGCCAACCCGCTCATCGCCGACCTGTCGCTCGTGGCCCAGCCCGGCCAGACCGTGGCCATCGTGGGCCCCACGGGCGCCGGCAAGACCACGCTCGTCAACCTGATCATGCGGTTCTACGAGATCGACGCCGGCCAGATCCGCCTCGACGGCGTCGACATCGCCACCATGAGCCGCCGGGACCTGCGCTCGAACGTGGGCATGGTCCTCCAGGACACCTGGCTCTTCGGCGGCACCATCCGCGACAACATCGCCTACGGCAACCTCGACGCCACCGAGGAGCAGATCCAGGCCGCCGCCCGCGCCACCTACGTCGATCGCTTCGTGCACTCGCTGCCCCACGGCTACGACACCGTGATCGACGACGAGGGCGCCACGGTCAGCGCCGGCGAGAAGCAGCTGCTCACCATCGCCCGGGCGTTCCTGGCCGACCCGTCGATCCTCATCCTCGACGAGGCCACCAGCTCGGTGGACACCCGCACCGAGGTGCTGATCCAGCACGCCATGGCCGCGCTCCGCAAGGAGCGCACCAGCTTCGTGATCGCCCACCGCCTCTCCACCATCCGGGATGCCGACACGATCCTGGTGATGGACGCCGGCCGCATCGTCGAGCAGGGCAACCACGCCGAGCTGCTGGCGGCAGGTGGCGCCTACTTCGAGCTCTACAACGCCCAGTTCGCCGGCCCCGTCGACGAAGAGCTCACCGCCTGACCCACCCCGCTGCGAATGTGGTGCGCCCCACGACCATCTTCGGCGATCTGGCGCGTGGAGTCCGACGGGATCAGGGCTGGCGGAGGACGACTCGCTCGAAGAGGTCGGCGGTCCGTTCGGCCAGGACGGCCCAGTCCTGGGTGGCTCGGAGCCCGACCGACGCGGCCGCCGCTCGGGCCAGGGCCTCGGGCGTGAGGGCGTCGAGGGCGGCGGCGATGGATGCGGCGGTCTG